>CANFNA010000150.1 GCA_947448395.1 Chthoniobacteraceae bacterium | reverse complement strand
ATTCGAAATGCGGAACAAACCAGCCAAAATCAAATTCGTACCCTTCGGAAAACAGGTCCCTCAATACCTCCCGAAAATCGGTCTCACAGTAGTGAGGCAACATCCATCGGTCGTGAAGTTCACTCCCCCAATGCACTAATCGATTTTTATAAGGCCGCTTCCAAAATCTCGATACCAAGGCCCTCAGCAATAGTTGCTGTACCAAATTCATCTTGGGATGAGGCGCCATTTCAAAAGCGCGCAGCTCCAACAACCCAAGCCGCCCAGTGCTCGTCTCCGGCGCGTACAACTTATCAATACAGAATTCCGCCCGATGCGTGTTTCCAGTCGCATCGACAAGCAGGTTCCTAAACAGGCGATCCACCAGCCATGGCGCCACCTCCACCCCAGTTTCAGGAAGCTGAGAAAACGCCACCTCTAGCTCATACAAACTGTCATGACGCGCCTCATCCACTCGTGGCGCCTGACTCGTCGGCCCGATGAACATTCCGCTAAATACCCAGCTCAACGAAGGATGGTTCTGCCAGTAAGTCACCATCGAGCGTAACAAATCTGGTCGCCTCAATATGGGTGAGTCCAAAGGCGTCGCACCCCCGAGGATGATATGATTGCCCCCTCCCGTACCCACTTGCTTTCCATCCAGCATGTACTTCTCGGTTCCTAAACCAACCTGTCTCGCTTCCGCGTACAGCGTCTCCATGCGCTCAACCAACTCCTCCCAACTCGCACTCGGATGGAGGTTCACCTCAATCACTCCAGGGTCAGGAGTCACGCTGAGCTTCATGATGCGGGGGTCTTTAGGCGGCCCCTCTCCTTCAAGCACAACAGCCATCTGCAACCCCGTCGCAGTGGCCTCTACGGCAGCTACGAGATCGAGATAATCCTCCGCTCGTATCAACGGCGGAAAAAACACGTGGAGACGCCCCTTTCTTGCCTCCACACAAAGCGCTGTTCTCACCACTCGCTCCGATCCCCTTTTCTCGCTCAGATCCGTTTGATTGACCGGAACGCCCGCCTTCTGCGCATTCTTTGGAGCAGCAGCCCGCCTCGTCTCCCCTAACTTTGCATCCTTCGAAACAGCTCTCGGCTCACGCACAGAGCGAACAGGCAACTCAGTAAACGGTTGCGTTGGATCCGATGGAAGCAACGATAGAAAATCAGGATCACTCACCCATGGTAGCGAATCTAGAGGGAGCCTCAGTCCCATAGGCGAATCACCGGGAATCAACCAAACCGTCCCATCGTCCCTGAGCTTCCACGAACTGCTCTCCCAAACACCCCGTCGTGCTTGAAGCGGCAGCACATATCCAACAGCGGATCCAATCCCTTCTTGGAAGAGCCGCGCAAAACGTTCTCTCTCCTCCCGATTCTTCAATTTCGGATCTTCCGCAACCACGTTGAAAGGCAGCCGTTGTTCCCTCCAAAGGTGATAAAAAACGTCCTCGTGCGCTGACATTACGTTCGCAACATCCAAATCCAAGTGAAGCGCAAGCGACTCAATAAAAACACGAGCCTCCTCCGCCCCATACCCGCAATCCTTCTCCTCATCTGCAATCCACTGTACATCCCGCCAAATTGGAACCCCGTCCCTTCGCCAAAAGGCATTCAAACTCCAGCGCGGCAGCAACTCCCCAGGATACCACTTTCCCTGTCCGTAATGAAGAAGCGCACCGGGAGCAAATCGCTCTCGTAGTCGCTTAATCAATTTTCCGCCGATCGCCCGCTTCGCCTCCGAATTCGCCGTAAAATTCCATTCGACCCCATCAGGATCTGACATCGAAACAAAGGTGGGCTCGCCCCCCATCGTCAACCGAACATCATCGACTTCCAACTCACGATCCACCTTCTTCCCAAGCCGATCAATCGCCTCCCATTGATGATCACTGTAAGGCATCGTCACCCTAGGCGACTCATACACCCTCCGCACTGACATCTCGTGCGTCAGTTGCGAATGGCAAAAGTCAACCGCTCCACTCACCGGTGCAGCCGTAGAGGGCTCAGGCGTGCATGAAAGCGGAATATGCCCCTCCCCCGCCAACAGCCCCGACGTCGGATCAAACCCAATCCAACCCGCGCCCGGTAAATAGACCTCGCACCATGCATGCAAGTCGGTGAAGTCGCACTCAGGTCCCACGGGACCATCAAGCGGAACTTCATCGGCCTTCAGCTGAATCAAATATCCGCTCACAAAACGAGCAGCAAAGCCGAGCTGCCGTAACGATTCACACATCAACCACGCAGAATCGCGACACGAGCCACAAGCCTTTTCAAGCGTCACTTCAGGCGTCTGCACCCCCGGTTCCATGCGGATCAAGTAACTGACGCTCTTTTGAATGAGTTGATTAACCTCGACTAAAAAATCAATCGTCGGAAAACCAACCTCATCTCTCGTCGTCTGGATCTCTCCGTCTCGCTTCCAACCGTCTAATTTTTGTTTTATTGGGGCTAAAAACGCAGCGAGTCTTTCGCCTAGTTCTCCCCTCACACAAAATGGAGCTAAATCGCGCTGCAAAGCCGTCTCATATTCAAACGGTACGCGCAGTGCCGATTCTTCGAGAAAAAAATCAAACGGATTGAACACCGCCATCTCCGCGATGAGGCCCACCTCCACAATCAATTCGCGCATGGGCTCTGGAAACACCAACCGGGCATTCCAATTCGAAAAAGGATCCTGCTGCCAGTTAATGAAATGTTCACCCCCAAGAATCTTGAGTGAGTAGCTCAGGATTTTTGTCCTGCAATGCGGAGCGGGCCGAAGCCTCACCACATGCGGAGCGTGAGCAACATGCCTGTCATATTGATAGGCGGTGCGATGATTCAGAGCGACGTGTATAGCCATCGAACGGTCCTCCATTTAGTTCAGAGACAATCACTAAAACGACTCGGATGAGACGCTTCCCGGGGAGGACCCATTACCAGTAAACCGCCAGCCCCTCGAATGCTAGAACAATAGGACGACGCCGATCTTCCCTCACCTTAAATTACAGAAACAAAAAGGCCGCCCGATTTCTCGGACGGCCCTTTTTTATCGGAACTAGGATCGAATTTTAGCGCTTCTTGCGAACCACCTTCTTCGCGGGCTTCGAGGTCCTTGCGGTCTTCACGCTCTTGGTCTTGGCACTCTTCGCAGGAGTTGCTTTTCCAGCAGCCCGCTTCTCTTCGATCGCCGCCTGCGCTGCCGCAAGACGCGCCACTGGTACGCGGTAAGGAGAGCAGCTCACGTAGTTCAATCCCACACGGTGGAAGAACTTCACAGAATCAGGATCGCCGCCATGTTCACCGCAAATCCCAAGCTTGATATCAGGACGTGTCGCACGTCCCTTCTCGATGGCGATCTTGACCAACTGGCCAACACCATTTTGATCGAGGCTCGCAAACGGATTCTTCGTGAACACTTCGTTCTCAACGTATGGATTGAGGAAGTTGCCCATGTCGTCCCGACTAATGCCCAACGCGGTTTGCGTAAGATCATTCGTCCCGAAGCTGAAGAACTCAGCGGTCTTGGCAATTTCATCCGCCGTGAGAGCGCCACGGGGAACCTCAATCATGGTTCCAACCGAGTAGCTCAGCTTCACCTTCTTCTCAGCCTGAACAGCAGCAGCGACGCGGTGCACCACTTCCACCTGCAGATCGAGCTCCTTCTTGAAGCCAACCAGCGGGATCATCACCTCAGGCTTCACCTTGATGCCCTTCTTCTGCACCTCAGCCGCCGCTTCAAAGATCGCGCGAGCCTGAGTTTCAGTGATCTCCGGATACGCAATCCCGAGACGGCAACCACGATGACCAAGCATCGGATTGAACTCGTGGAGAGCCTCAACTCGAGCAGCCACCTTTTTCACATCAATCCCGAGTTTCTTCGCCAGATCAGACTGTGAAGCGTGATCGTGAGGCACGAATTCATGCAACGGCGGATCCAAGAGACGGATCGTCGCTGGGTAGCCCTTGAGTGCTTTGAAGATCCCGATGAAGTCTTCGCGCTGATAAGGAAGAATCTTCGCCAACGCCGTCTTACGCGCAGCGACCGTTTCGGCCAAAATCATTTCACGAACAGCGTCAATCCGGTTGCCCTCGAAGAACATGTGCTCCGTACGGGTCAGACCAATCCCAACTGCACCAAATGCGATGGCATTCTGCGTCTGCTCCGGATTATCGGCGTTTGTACGAACATCGAGGCGGGAGGCCTTCGAGCACCATTCCATCAACTGTTGGAAGCTCTTGAACTTCTCAGTCTTCTGAGCCGCTTTGTTGCCGTGCAACATCCCAGTGATGATTTCGCTCGGCGAGGTCTTGAGCTGACCGCCATAGACCGTTCCGCTGGTTCCATCAATTGAAAGGTAATCCCCTTCATGGAAAGTCTGTCCGGAGATGGTGACCTTCTTTTTGTCGTAATCAATCAACACCCCAGAGGCCCCGCAAATGCAGACCTTACCCATTTGGCGAGCAACCAAGGCTGCGTGAGAAGACACACCTCCCTTAGCAGTGAGAATCCCCTCGGCCGCAATCATTCCGCGGAGATCTTCAGGAGACGTTTCATTACGAACGAGCAACACCTGCTCACCCTTTTCTGCAGCTGCAGCCGCACGGTCAGCGTTCAGGTAGATTTTACCAGAAGCCGCACCAGGGCCGGCAGGCAAACCCTTGGCGAGCTCCTTCGCTTTCTTCACCTCGGAGAGGTCGAAAATCGGAGCCAACAACTGGTCGAGCTGATCCGCTGGATTGCGCAAAATAGCGGTCTCCCAGTCGATAAGCTTCTCCTTGAACATGTCCATGGAGAACTTCAAGGCAGCTGCCGCGGTGCGCTTGCCATTCCGAGTCTGAAGCATGAACAACTTTCCGTCCTGAATCGTGAATTCAACGTCTTGAACGTCTTTGAAGTGCTTCTCTAAAATCGCGCGCACCTTCATCAATTCTGCAAAGGGCTTGGGCATCTCAGCCTTCAAACGAGCAACCGGTTCCGGAGTACGGACTCCGGCAACCACGTCTTCGCCTTGCGCGTTGATCAGGAACTCGCCGTAAAATTCGTTAGCGCCGTTGGCTGGGTTACGCGTGAACGCAACTCCAGAACCCGATGTCGGACCTGTGTTGCCGTACACCATCGCCTGAACGTTCACCGCGGTGCCCCACGAGGCGGGAATGTTATACTTACGACGGTAAACAATCGCGCGATCGTTCATCCAAGAACTGAACACAGCGCCTGCCGCCCCTTTGAGCTGAGCAAAAACATCTGTCGGGAAAGTCTTGCCGGTCCGCTCTTTAACCAGCTTTTTGAAGAGCTTCACCAGTTCCTTTTGGTCATCAGCAGTCAGCTCGCTGTCAACGATGTCGTCGTGGTACCGCTCGTGCTTGAACTCATGAATGACCGTTTCGAATGGTTCATGATCTTCCCCTTCACGCTTCTGAACGCCGAGCACCACGTCCCCGTACATCTGCACAAAACGACGGTAGCAATCCCAAGCAAAACGCTCGTTATTCGTCGCCTTAGCAAGCGAAAGCACGGTCTCGTCATTCAATCCAAGGTTCAGAATCGTATCCATCATCCCAGGCATGGAATCACGGGCTCCGGAACGGACGGCGACCAAAAGAGGCATGTTGGTGGTATCACCGAACTTGCAACCCATGATCTTTTCCATGTTCGCGATGCCCGCGTGAATTTGGGCGTCGAGGGATGCGGGGTACGTCTTCTTGTGATCGTAAAAATAGGTGCAAACTTCCGTGCTGATGGTGAATCCGGGAGGCACTGGAAGACCAATGCGGGTCATTTCAGCCAGGTTGGCTCCTTTGCCTCCAAGGAGGGCTTTCTGAGAACCGTCCCCGTCAGCCTTTCCGGCTCCCCACGTGTAAACGTACTTGGGGCCTTTCACAGCAGGGGCGGCTTTGCTGGAACTCTTGGAGGTGGATTTTTTTGATGCGCCGCGTTTCGCGGACGGCTTCACGGATTTAGTGGTCTTAGGCATGGTTTGAGAGATCAATGGAGATCATAAAGCTGTCGGAAGGCGCCTGCCCAAAGGAGCTCCACGCGCATGGTTTCATCCACGCGGTTTTGGATCCCCAGAAGGATCAACGCTGACTTTCAGCAAAGAAGCATCGGTTGTTGCCAGAAAGCAGAGCCTGTGTCCATTCCTTCACAGCGCCGATTTCGAAGAAGGTCGGTTTTTTATTCCGGATCCTTCGTCTGGGAAGGCTCCAGCGCAGTCCAAGGCAAGACCTTCAACAAACGAAAAGTCGTCACATTTCTTTCCCCCTCCAAACCCCATTCCCATTCCAAATTCGGCTCCCAAAGTCTTTCTGCAAGAGGCTTTCGGCGTGTTTCTATCCCCAAAATCGCCCGGGCATTTTCCGCAGCCCTAGCCGGATCGCTTGCCACCACCCACCTAACCAGTCGCCTATCCAGAATCTCCCGAGCTTCCTGAGGATTCTCCGTCACAAAAAAGCGGGCTGAATCCAGAATCCCAGAGATCCCCTCGTGCCCACTCCCAGCAACCGCAGGTTGTCCGGACCAATACGCGATTGCGGGCGAAAGCCACCAGACCGCCAAAAACGGCATCACTTCCGGGGAGCGCATTCGCTCGGCGGCCAGACGAGCATTCACCCTCTCGGATCGATCCATGTGGCGCTCTTCCAAGACCCCTGGGTCCGGTTGGACTCGATCAATCCACGCCGATGCAACCGGCAATAGGGAAAGCATACCCAACAGGGCGCCAAGAGATTGCCTCCGAAAAAAAGAAAGCACCCACGGAAGGCAAAACGAGAAAATCAAAACCGCATACGGGGCCCAGCGGATCTGCCACCAAGCCAGTCCGAGCAGCGCACAAAGCGTCGACGCAAAAATACAAATCCCATGCTTTTGCTCAATGGCGAATCGCCTCCTGCCGACCCACAGAAGCACCGCCCCCCCCCATACCATCGCCCCCATCCAACTTCCAAAAACACCACCCCAACCCGCTCCATGTAATTCCCCAATCGTGCCGCCCCATCTCATCAAGGATTCCCGCATGCTCCAATTGGGCAACAACAGGGGAACGCCCTCCACACTCCACGCCACAAACAAAATGGACAAAAGCGCCACCAACCACTCCCCTCGAGACCTCCCCCACCAGCGATTCCAGGCGAAGATAATCCCAAAGCCAAAGACCAACGCGAGAAGCACCAACGGCTCAAAAAGCGAGACCCACAAAGCCATCCCCCACGACGCCCCGCCAACAATTGAAAAAACACGCCGAGGCCTGCAAATCATGAAGTGCTCGGCCCCCATCGCGCACCCAAGCAAAACAACCAAAAGCGACTGATGATCCGGTCGTCCAAACAAAGTCGCCTGCACCATCGCAGGACTCACCGCCACCAAAAATGGAGCCATCCACCACTGCGCCAATCCATGCCCTTCCGCATCGCGAAGCGTAAGTGCCCACCATCCCACGACCACCACCACAAGAACCCCTAGAAGCGGAGAAACCAACGCCCCAGCAATATCCAAACTCTCCACTGCGAGCCCTCCCAATCTCCCTTGCTTCGGCCATACCCACCGAACCACTCGCTCCACTCCCACGATCAAGTAATCCATCGGAGCGGTCGCATGGGAGGACACTCCCGCCGGCCAGTTTTCAAAGGATTGATGATGCACCACCCTACCAGGTTCGCGGGAAATCATCTCAACCCGCGTCATTCGTGAAT
>CANFNA010000149.1 GCA_947448395.1 Chthoniobacteraceae bacterium | reverse complement strand
TGGGGGGGGCGGGGCATAAACATGCGATGGACTATCCTGATTAGGGGCTGATAAGAAAGCGTTCCTATGGTTTCCCTTAGATCGATAGTGCTGTTTCTGATTCTGGGCTGCATGCCGTCCCTTTATGCTGCCAACTACTTGGAGTTTTCTGCAAAGGAAGGTCCTGGGATGGGCAAGCATGTGGTATTACTTGCTGGGGATGAAGAGTATCGCAGTGAAGAAGCGCTGCCGATGCTTGCAAAAATTCTGAGCCAGCGCCACGGCTTCAAGTGTTCCGTGCTGTTTTCAGCTGATGAGGATGGAACGGTTCGCGCGGACGCTGGGGATAAACTCACGCATCCCGAAGCGCTCGACACGGCGGATGCGATTGTGATGCTGCTGCGCTTCCGGCATTGGGGTCCGGAAACGGTGGCAAGGTTCAAAGCGGCAGTGAACCGAGGGGTTCCCATTATCGCTTTGAGAACGAGCACGCATGCTTTCAATGACAAAGAGTTGGGAAACTTTGGAAAGGATGTGCTGGGCGAAAAGTGGGTGAGTCACTGGGGTGTCCACCGGAAGCAGGCTACGCGCGGGGTTTTGGAGCCGGGAGCTGATGTGGAGGCCATCATGCATGGAGTGACGGATATTTTTGGGACCTCCGATGTGTACGAGGCGTATCCTCCCGATGACGCGCGGATTTTGGTGAGGGGTCAGGTGCTTAAGGGCATGCTGCCAGTTGACGAGGCTGCGGATTACAAGAAGACGCGGGCGACCGACAAGGTTGAGCAGGGGGTGAATGAGCCGATGATGCCGGTGGCTTGGACCCGTGAAGTTCCCAATGGGGGGGGGAGCGTGAATCGTGTGATGTGCACGACGATGGGAGCCGCCTCGGATTTGCCCAGCGAAGGGCTCCGTCGTTTGGTGGTCAATAGTGTGTACTGGGGTCTGAAGTTGGACATTCCGCAAAAAGCGGACGTCAGTTTTGTCGATCCGTACGAACCAACCATGTATGGATTCAAAGCCTCGATTCCGAATCTGAAGGTGGATGAGCTCGGGCTTGGATTGAGTTTGCCAAATCGCGGCCAATTGCTTGGCGTTAAATTACTTGATCTCAAGAGCGGAGATCACATTGCGGTGGTCGGGAGTGGTTTGGCGGATCGTCAGCAGCATCATGGATGGCTCGAAGCGCTCATTCATGCTGCTTATCCCGACCACGATTTGACCATTCGCAACCTCGGTTTTGCGGCGGATGAGGTGAACCTGCATCCGCGATCCGACGAGGTGCCTACGACTGAATATTTCCTCAACATGAAGAAAGGGGATTTGGTTACCAAGGTTGGGGCGACGGAGGTCACTTACAAAGCTGGCACCGATTTTCATGCGAATGTGATCCTCGCTTATTGGGGATTTAATGAGTCGTTTCGAGGGGAGACGGGATTGGAGGAATTTCGGAAGAATCTCGACGAGTACCTTAAGCGGATGTTGGCGTCTGATTTTGGGAAGGGTGTGCCAAAGGTGATCTTATTTTCGCCGATTGCGCATGAGGACCTGGCCAATGAGAATTTTCCAGATGGAGCGCTGAATAATCGCAACTTGGGGATGTACACGGCGGCGATGGCACAGGTGGCAACTGATAACAAAGTGCCCTTTGTGGATTTGTTTACTGCTTCCCAACAGCTCTACAAAAGGGAACGGAAAAACCTCACCCTGAATGGCATTCATCTCACGGAGGAGGGAGACAAGGCGCTGGCTCCGATTCAGTTTCAATCACTGTTTGGAACGAAGGCTGCGGAATTGTCGGATGAAAGGGTTGGGATGATTCGGGATGCGGTTCTCGAAAAGAATGTGCAGTGGCATCATCGGTACCGGACCGTTGACCAGTACAATATCTACGGGCAGCGCTCCCGGATTATTTACAAGGATGCGAGCGGGAAAACCTCTGGTTTTGATAATGCGAAGATCCTCGGGGAAGAAATGGCGCAGCGCGATGTAAAGACGGCTAATCGCGACAAGCTCATTTGGATGGTGGCCAGGATGGACAACAACTTGCCGCCTGTGACGGAGACTCCTGCGAATCGGGAGCAGCCGGTGCCGTACATGAGCTCGGAGGAGGCGATGAAACACTTGAAGTTGCCGGAAGGGGCCAAGATTGAGTTAGTGGCAGACGAGACCATGTTTCCGGAGTTGGTGAATCCGGTTCAGATGAATTTTGACACGAAGGGAAGGCTTTGGGTGGCGGCATGGCCGAGTTATCCTGAGACGACTCCGACGACAAAAGTTTACGATAAGCTGCTGGTCTTAGACTTGGATTCAAAGACGGGGAAGGCGACGAAGTGCACGACCTTTTTGGACGGCTTGAACTGCCCCACGGGATTCCAGTTTTATAAGGATGGCGTGATTGTCATGCAGTCGCCGGATTTATGGTTTGTTCGGGACGTGAATGGAGATGGGAAAGTGGATGCTGCCGATGGAAAGCCTGAGCGGTTGTTGCATGGATTGGATGCGGCGGATTCGCATCATGAGACGAACTCGATTTGCTATGAACCGGGCGGCGCCATTTACCTTAGTGATGGAGTATTTCATCGCACCAACGTCGAGACGCTCAATGGGCCGGTGCGGAATGTGAATGGTGCGATCTACCGATTTGAACCACTCACCAGCAAATTCGAGCGCTATGTGCCCTATGGCTTCGCCAATCCGCATGGTCGAGTTTTTGACTACTGGGGGAATGACATCATCACGGATGCGACGGGGAATGCGAACTACTTTGGGCCCGGCTTTAGCGGGCATTTGGATGAAGGGGCGCACCCTGGGTATCAACAATTTTGGAATCGTCCTTCCAGACCTTGTCCGGGGACTGCGATCCTTTCGAGTCGCCATTTTCCCGAGAGTTGGCAGGGCCAGTTTCTCAATGCGAACGTGATTAGTTTTCACGGCATTTTCCGTGCGGACATGAAGGAAGATGGTTCGGGGCTCAAAGGGGAAACGGTGGAGCCTTTGTTGGAAACTGATATCCAAGCCAATCCGAACTTCCGTCCATCAGGGGTGGCGATGGCGCCGGATGGTTCTTTGTATGTGATGGACTGGTCGCAAATGCTGATTGGGCATTTGCAACATCACCTGCGGGATCCGAATCGTGATCACCAGCATGGTCGAATTTATCGGATTACTTTTCCGTCACGGCCGTTGTTGAAGCCGAAGAAGATCTATGGGCAGCCGGTGAACAAACTCGTGGAGCTATTGAGCGAACCTGAGAATGACGTGCGGCTTTGGGCGAAGATCGAAATGAGTAAGCACGATTCGGAGGAAGTCGTGGCTGCGGTGCAAAAGTGGGCGAAGCAATTTGACGCTGAGAGCGTTGCGGATGCGCATCACTTGTTGGAGGCGTTGTGGGTGCATCAGTGGCACAACAAGGTCAACTTGGGATTGCTTCGTTCGCTTCTAAATTCGCCTGAGCCAAGAGCGCGTGCACAGGCCGTTCGCGTGTTGTGTTACCAGCGTGATCGGATTCCGAATGCGCTTGGATTACTGATGACTGCGGTGAAGGACGTTCATCCTCGGGTGCGTTTGGAGGCGGTTCGGGCTGCGAGTTTCTTCAAGGGATCTGATGTTTCGGCAGCATTGGATGTGGCTTATGAAAGCCTTCGCCAGTCCACGGATTATTATTTGGAGTACTGCTTCAAGGAAACGCTGCGGCAGTTGCAATTCGTGCAGAAGAATGCGCCGCTTCCGAAGGACTCTGAATTGCTCGGAAAGCTCATTCAAATTTCCGACGACAAGGCATTGCGCGAACTGACCCCGAGCGAGGCCGTCCTTCAAGCCCGGCTCGAGCGGAGGAGTTATGCTCCGGCGGTTCGCGAACAGGATCTGAAGGCGTTGGCAGCGCTTCACAAGGTTGAGCCTGTGGTCGAGATTCTTTCCTCGATGAAGCGGTTTGATTCAGCCGGAGGAAAACTCGACGGTGCTACGACAGAGCTGACGAAGCTGTTACTGGCTTCCAAAAAGGAAGTGCTGACTGGCGTGAAGAGCGAACTTTTGAAGATCTGTACAGACGCTAGACAGCCTAGTACGCGCCGTGGTGCTTGGGCTGGGTATGTGATTGCCGAGGGAGCGGCGGATGTGGCGTGGAATGCGGCAAAGTCTGCGACGGAGCGGACCTCGCTGATTCAAGCGATCAGCACGATCCCAGACCCAATGCTGCGGATCCAATTTCAGGCCAAGCTTGCCGAGGTAGCGCCAAGTGCAACGGGGAGTTTGTTGAAGGCTGTGCATTCCGCGCTTCCTTTGATGGGACCTGCCAATGCAGAGGCTAACTTCACGATCATTGCGAACAGTCTCCTAGCAGGCAAGGAACGGGAATCGGCCGTGACCGCTCTTTCCAATCTTCCCCGCGCAAGCTGGAAAAAGGAGCAGGCTGGGGCGGTTGCGGAGAGTCTGGTCAATTATGCAAAGACCGTCTCCCAAGGGGACCGAACCAAGCAGGCATTTGTGGAATTGACGCAGGTTGGAATGGAGATGGCCGGTCTAGCGGGCAACGCGGGGCTGCGGAAAGAAATCCGGAGCATGGGCGTCGCGGTGTTTGTGGTCAAAACGGTGCACGAGCAAATGCGGTATGACACGCAGCGGTTGGTGGTCGAGAAGAACAAACCTTTCGAGATCATCTTCGAGAATGCAGATGTCATGCCTCACAACCTCGTGATTGTAGAACCGGGCAAGCATATGGAGATTGGAATGGCTGCAGCCACCATGGGCCCGAATGACAACAAGGATAAACAAGGCCGCACCTATCTTCCGAAGGGGCACTCCTTTTTGGATGCGACTCGGTTGCTAGAGCCGGGCCAGAAGGAAACGATCAAGGTGAAGCCAATTAACAAGGAGGGAGAATATGAGTACGTGTGCACCTTCCCCGGTCATGCGGCGATCATGTGGGGTAAGTTGATCGTAACGAAGGACGTTGATGCTTATCTGGAGGCTAATCCAACGGCTTCGCTTGATTCTGCATCCTCGGTGACTCATCCGATTCATCCGAATCCAGCTCAGGCTAAATAATTGGGTCTGTTCTTCGCGGACTCGCTGTAGGCTTTGATAAGAGGGCTCCCTGTTGCGGGGAGCTCTTTTTGGGTCTCTCAACCCTTTGGCTTTTTGGGAAAGGGTCTGCTAGGAGTGGCTTCCCGTCTATGGTTTGGGACGTCTGCCGATATGAAAAAGTTACCCCTCGTTCTCGTGCTTACCGCGCTGCTGGCAGCGTTATGGTATTGGGGACCCTCGTATCTAAAATCTAAAGAATCTGCTGCAGCATCGAGTCCTTCGTTGTCTGCATCTGCGGGGGGCTCTGGTAAGGCTGGTGGAGACGGGCCGCCGGTTCCGGTTGTTGCTGGGGAGGTTCAGAGAAAGGATGTCCCCATTTTTTTGAGCGGCATTGGAAACGTACAGGCCTATCAGACGGTTGCAGTTCGGCCGCGTGTCGACGGACAGTTGGAAAAGATCTTATTCCAAGAAGGTCAGGATGTGAAGGCGGGGGAGTTGCTTGCTCAGATCGACGCGCGTCCTTTCCAAGCCATCTTGGACCAGGCTTTGGCAAAGCGAGTGCAGGATGCTGCCCTTCTTGAGAATGCGCGCCTCGATCTTAAACGTGATCTCACGCTGCTTTCGGAGAAGGCGGGGACGGCGCAGAAAGCGGACACGCAACGCTCAACCGTGGCGCAGTTGGAGGCGACGCTGAAGGCGGATGATGCGGCGATTGAAGCGGCTCGTATTCAGCTGGATTACACTAATCTTCGGACTCCGATTGATGGCACGGTTGGGATTCGAGGTGTGGATGTGGGCAATATGATTCGGGCGAGCGAAGCCACCTCGCTTGTGGTCGTGACGCAACTCAAACCGATCTCGGTGATGTTCTCGCTTCCCGAGGGACAGTTGCTTTCCATTCAATCTCAGATGGGCGGTGGGAGTTTGCCGGTGTATGCACTGGGGCGAGATGGAACGACCCCTATAGCGGAGGGTAGTCTTGCCGCGATTGACAACCAGATCGACCAAGCGACTGGGACCATCCGCTTGAAGGCGACGTTTCCCAATGAGGACCGTAGACTGTGGCCAGGGCAGTTTGTGAATGTGCGCCTCAAGATTGAAACCAAGGTCGGTGCGGCGGTAGTGCCAGCATCAGCAGTGCAGCGGGGCCCGAGCGGTCCATTTGCTTTTGTGATTCAACCGGACAACACGGTGGAGGTTCGGCCAATTCGGTTGGGTGTATCGGAGGATGGATTGTTCGTGATTGAATCGGGGCTCTCCCCCGGAGAACGAATTGTGATTGATGGGCAGTATCGTCTGCAAAAAGGATCGAAGATCAGAACTGCAGAAGGGAAGGGACAGGCTCCGAATCCTTCGTCTGGGGTTCCCTCCAAAAATCGTCCGTGAACATTTCGGCACTGTTCATCCGCCGTCCTGTTGCGACCATTTTATTGATGGTCGGGGTCGTTCTTGCGGGGGCTTTGGGATATTCGCTCTTGCCGGTTTCTTCGCTTCCCCCCGTGGATTTTCCAACTTTGGAGATCCGTGCGGATCTTCCGGGAGCCAGTCCGGAGGTGATGGCCTCCTCCATCACGACTCCTTTAGAGCGACAGTTTGGGCAGATCAGTGGACTGGAGGCGATGCAATCCACGAGTTCGTTTGGACACTCAAGCATCACGCTTCAGTTTAGCATGTCTCGGGATATCGATTCTGCTGCTCAAGATGTGCAGGCCGCGATGAACGCCGCGACTGGTGTGCTTCCAAGGAATCTTCCGACGCCTCCGGTTTTTAGTAAGGTAAACCCTGCGGACCCGCCGATTCTGACGCTTATGGTGTCCTCGGAGACACTGTCGCTGGAACGGGTGAATGATTTTGCGGACACCATTCTTTCGCAGAAGTTGAGTCAGATTAGCGGAGTGGGACTTGTGACGATTCAGGGCAGTCAGAAGCCGGCGGTGCGAATCAAGTTGAACCCGGTTGCCTTAGCGTCTGCTGGGGTGAGCATGGAGGATGTGAGGGCGTCATTGGTCGCTGCAAATCAAAATAGTCCGAAGGGAAGTCTTGATGGAAAGCGGCAGGCCTATGCGATCGGGGTGAATGATCAAATATCGACTGCAAAGGCGTTTCAATCCGTCATCGTCGCGTACAAGAACGGTTCAGCGATTCGGCTTGGAGATGTTGGGCAAGTGGTAGACTCCGTAGAGAACAATCGACAGGCTGCTTGGGTGGGAGAGAAGCCCGCTGTGGTTGTCGATGTGCAGCGGCAACCCGGTGCGAACATCATTGAAACCGTGGATCGTGTGAAGCGGATGCTTCCGCAGTTGCGTAGCTCGATTCCTCCCGCGATTCGGGTGACTCTGCTTCATGATCGTACCGAGATGATTCGGGCGTCCATCCGAGACGTGCAGGTGACCTTGGGACTGACGGTGGGTTTGGTGGTGATGGTTATTTTTGTATTTTTGCGACGGTTTTGGGCGACGGTGATTCCGAGCGTCGCCTTGCCTCTGACTCTGCTTGGAACCTTTGGCGTGATGAAACTGGCCGGGTTCAGCTTGGATAATCTCTCACTGATGGCGCTCACCATCTGCACGGGGTTTGTGGTGGATGACGCAATCGTGATGATTGAGAACATCGTGAGGTTGATTGAAGATGGGGAACGCCCTTTTGAAGCGGCTTTGAAAGGGGCGAAGCAAATT
>CANFNA010000148.1 GCA_947448395.1 Chthoniobacteraceae bacterium | reverse complement strand
GAAGGCGCGCGGGCTTTTGGAGGATACTCTCGTGTTATGGGGTGGGGAGTTTGGAAGAACCCCGACGGCGCAGGGCAAAGACGGGCGGGATCACAACCCCCACGGGTTCACGATGTGGCTAGCGGGTGGGGGAGTGAAGGGTGGTTTTGCGTATGGGGCGACGGACGACTACGGGTACTACGCGCAGCAGGACAAGGTGCACATTCACGACCTGCATGCGACCATCCTGGCACTGCTAGGGCTTAATCATGAGAAGCTCACGTATCGATATGCAGGACGAGACTTTCGTCTGACGGATGTCGAGGGGCATGTTGTGAGTGATTTAATGGCCTAGCAGTGGGGACGTGGTGGAGGTGTTCAACAAACAGGGTTTTAGGGGGTTTTTGGGTTGGGAATACGGTGCCAGTGCGCTCAATAGGGGGATGGATTTTGTGACTGCTCCAAAACTTTGGTTCGGAGGGTTTGTTGGACTATGTCTGTTTGCCAATCTTCCCATGGAAGCGCTCCCACCCAATACAATCACCGATGAGGCAAGGGTTCCTGCGTACACGCTCCCTGATCCTTTGGTGTGTGCGGATGGAACGATGGTCCGGAGTCCAGACATGTGGCGGAACAAGCGCAGGCCGGAGTTGAAGCAACTCTTTGAACGGGAGATGTACGGAAAAATCCCGCTTGGACGACCTGACATGCTTCGTTTTGTGATTCGTGAGGAAAAGTTGGTTCGCGGAGGAATGGCGGTGCGGCTGAGAGTTGGTATCCTCTTTGAAGGAACGGAATCTGGGCGGCAGATGGAGTTGCTGCTCGTACTTCCAACGAATGTGTCAGGTCCCGTGCCTGTTTTTCTGGGTCCTAATTTCGATGGCAACTATACGACGACCGCGGAGCCTGACTTGCCGTTGGCGAAGCACTGGGCGATGGGGCTCTATTCGAACAAGCTGAAGGATCATCAGCCCACCGAGGCGGGGCGTGGAATTCATCAATCGATGTGGCCGTACGCTTACGTGCTCGAGCACGGGTACGGCATCGCGACGTTCGGTTACGGTGAGGTCGAACCGGACGCCGACGGGAGTTGGAAACTTGGGCCACGAGGATTAGTGGGCGAGCCGGGGGCGTGGGATTGGGGTGCGCTTGGCAGTTGGGCGTGGGCGGCGAGTCGAGCCATGGATTATCTGGAGACGGAGGGACGGTTGGACAAGAAGCGGGTGGCGATTTTCGGCTTCAGTCGTCTTGGAAAAGCCGCGCTTTGGGCGGCAGTCCAAGACGAACGGTTTGCGTTGGCGGTTGCTAATGCTTCGGGAGCGGGCGGAGCGGCTCTTTCTAAGCGTATTTTTGGAGAGACGATTGCGAACGCAATTGGGCGCTGGTTTGTGCCTGGGTACGCGCAGTATGCCGGTAACGAGGCGGCGCTCCCATTTGATCAGCATGAGTTGTTGTCCCTCATTGCTCCGCGTCCGTTGTTGGTAACTAGCGGGACCGAGGACGTTTGGGCGGACCCGAGGGGCGAATTTCTGGGGGCTCGAGGAGCGGATCCCGTCTATCGGCTTCTTGGGACGGAGGGTTTGGCGGTGAGCGAGTGGCCGGAACCCTCGAGATTGATCGACAGCACGATTGGTTATTTTCTGCGGCCTGGCGGACACGATGTCACCTTGGAGGATTGGCAGGCGATGATCCGATTTGCGGACAAGCACCTGAAAGCCGGCGTTAAATAACGGGGTAACGGGCGATGTTCCCGTTACTGTGTCGTCACGATTGGAGCGGCTTTGAGGTCGTAACAGCGGAGTCCGCCCCGGTGGCGTACGAAGAGATTGCCGTTGGCGATGGTCGGTGATGGGACCCAAAGGGAGCGTACATTCGCCTTAGCAATTTCGGAGTAACCGTTGGGTGATGCATTCACCATGAGCAGGTTGTTCCCATTATTGGCGATCACGAAGATTTTGCCGTCTGCAAGCACGGGGGAGGTGATGGAGGAACTGACTTTCTGAGTCCAAAGGATTTTGCCGGTCTGCAATTGGACACAGCGATAGTCCCCGTCTTCGAAGAGATAAGCATAGCCGTTGTGGAGGATAGGGCTTGATTGGGAACGCCGCGCGTCTGTGGGATGGTTCCACAGCTTTTCCGCGCCTTTCTCGGATAGTTTGAACCCTGAGAATCCGATGGCGTCTTTGGAAGAAAGGACGGCGGCGTAATCACCGCTGACTGCAGGGGTGGAGTCTCCGCCGCCTTCGATGCTCCAGAGGATGTCACCGGTTTTGGGGTTAATGCAGGCGAACTCGGAGCGCCCGTTTGCGAGGACGTACTTATTGCCGTTAGTTTCCCAGAGGGAAGGCGAGGAGTTGGATCCGGCGATTTTTGGTTGTTCCCAAAGGGGCTTTCCGGTTTCGGCTTCGAAAGCGGTGAGTTTCCCTGCGAGGATGACGACGGTCCCATCAATGAAGAGAGGAGAAGATCCTGGAGCTTTGGCAGGGAGTGGTTGGGACCATTCCAATTTACCGGAGTCCACATTGACCGCGTAGAGGTGCGTACTGCCGATTGCGAATACGCGGCCGTTGGCGACGCAAGGGGTGCTGGAGCAGTTGCGTCCTTTCGGTTCTCCCGGGGCTTTGGTGATCCAGAGTGTTTTTCCCGATTTCTCGTCGAGGCAAACAATGGTGTCTTCAGCCACTCGCTTAGAAGCGGGCACCGCATCCAATACTGCTTTTTTGACGTGCTCTTGGAATCCTTGGGCATCAACCCAAGCTTCAAATTCTGCTTGAGACGCGAATGGCTTTTCTTGGCGTTCTTTCAGCTTTTCGTAATCGGGGAGGGGGATGGCGAGCTTTCCCTTTTTGAAACGTCCTCCGACAAAGCCGCTGAAAAGCTCCTTCTGTTTGCGTGATAGATTTTCAGCCACGAAGGTTTCGATGAAGGCATCTAACTTGGCGCCACGCAGGCTTGGGGAAAGGGTTTCGCGGGTAGATTCGATTTTATCGACTAGTTCTTTTCCGAGGGATGCAGGATTCTGATATCCCAGTTTGGTACGGAGGAGGAGTTCGGTGATGGTGCGTGTTTCGCTAGGTTCATCTCGGTGCCAAACAACGGACAGAAACACGCGTCCCTTTGAAACGACGGCACTTCCGTGGCCTCCGTCGTCGTCGGAAGGGATGGATTCGCTTTCCCATAATTTTTTAGGCCCATCGCTTTCCCAAGAAGTCGCAAGCGGGGGGCTGTCAGGCAGAGTTCCGTTTCTTAGCGGTCCGCGCCACTGCGGCCAGTCGGCTGTGGCAGCGTGAAGAGCTGATTTGCAGGATAGGAGGAGAATGAAAGCCGAGAGAGAACGGGGGGTGGTGAGCATGGGAGGATAGAGATCGAGTGGAACGGTGATTCGCCAAGGGAATCCTTTGGGTTCGGATAATGGGGGAAACGCTTGGCAACTGTGTCAGTGACTGTCGTTCTGACTAAACATCGCAAATCGACACGGCTTGTTTGAGGGACGCGATTGGATCTGGACGGGCGGGGATGAATTCTTGGCCGACGAAGCCTTGATAGCCGGTTTCCACGATGGCCTTCATAATGGCTGCATAATTGAGTTCTTGAGTCTCATCGATCTCATGACGACCGGGGACGCCTCCAGTGTGGTAGTGGGCGAAGTACGCATGATTCTTCCGGATGGAGGCGATGACGTCTCCTTCCATGATTTGCATGTGGTAGATGTCGTAGAGGAGTTTGAAGTTTTCCGATCCGACCTGTTTGCACAGTTCGATTCCCCAAGCACTTTTGTCGCACATGTAGTCGGGGTGGTTGACCTTGCTGTTGAGCAATTCCATGACGAGAACAACGCCCTTCTTTTCGCAAAGTGACATGAGGCGTTTGAGACCTTCGGCACAGTTTTGGAGGCCTGTTTGGTCATCTAACCCGTCGCGGTTTCCGGAGAAGCAGATCAGGTTCTTGAGTCCCGCCTCGGCAACGGCTGCAATTTGGGGTTCGTAGGTTTGAACTAAAAGAGCGTGGTTTTCCTTTCGATTGAACGCACGCGGGATGTGGCCGATGTCCTTCCCATCGGGACCTTTGGCGGGCTTCACCTGAACCATGGCACAGGAAAGGCCATGCTTTTTAATGGTGGCAAAATCATCTGCCGTCAGGAGCTCAATCGAGGAAAGCCCCATTTCCTTTCCGGCCACACAAAGATCTTCCAGCGAGACCTTCGGGTAGCACCATTTACAGACCGAGTGGCGGATATGCCCTTTGAGGCCAGAGGCCTTATCGGCCGCGTCCAATCGAGTCTGGAGCGATTGAGTGAGGGCGGCGGCAGTGGTGATCGATGCCCCGTGAAAGAAGGAGCGGCGGGAGAGCTTTGGGGAGAACATAAGGAGGGTGTTATCAAGGGAATCAAACTGCGACGAGCGTCATTGTGGGAGGGGAAGTTCAGCGTGATCAACGGGAGTGCGTTCCCAGGAACCAAATAAATGATCGGATACCCGCTTGTTCCTTAGCGAGGAGTTGTGTGCGTCCTTCCGTTCTGGGAATGAGGGTGCAATCTCTTTGGCTCCTCTTCTCGAAATACAATGAAATCCACCCCCCTGAGTTATTGGCTTTGTGCGTTGCTTCTGAATTGGTCCGCAGTGCGCGGATCTGCGGAGGAGTGGGGAGCGTATTATCTTGTTCCGGCGAGTGCTCAGGGGATGCGCTTAGAAGCGGTTGAGGGAGGAACCAATAGTGGCACTTTAGTTTCAATAAACCATCCTGGAGAGGGAGCGCATCAGCGCTGGAGAATTGCACAAAAGGCGGATGGATTTTGTTTCGTACATCCTGGGCATGACTCGTCACTGGTTCTGGCAGTTGAAGAGGGACAATCCAAAGTCGGAGCGCGCATTATTCTGGAGAAGGAGGCGGGAAAGGACTCCCAGTTGTGGAAGATCATCAGGCTTGAGAATGGCGCCTATTCGATCACGCCAAAACACGCCCCTGCCATGGGACTGGATCACCTCGGAGGAAAGCAGAACCCGGGAGCGAGGATCGATTTGTGGACCTACAGCGCGGGCGACATGCATCTGCAGTGGTTCATTCGTCCTCTGGCGGGGAGTCCATTGCGGGATCCGACGCCAGTGGAGGGGGCGTCTTATGTCGCTCCGAGTCTGCAGGCGGAGGAGATATTGGCTGGGGAAATAAAGAACTTTCGGTTTTCGGATAGCAAAGTGTTCCCCGGAACGGAGAGAGAGGTGACGGTTTTCATTCCGAAGCAGTACGACGGGTCAAAGCCTGCCTGCGTTTATGTGAAGACGGACGGGTATAATCCGCGGGAGAAGACGCTTCTCGAGACGATGATCGCAAGCAAGGAGATGCCAGTGACAGTGGGGGTGTTTGTGCGACCGGGGGAGGTCCCTGCTCCTATGAAGGGCACCCTTGGAAGGCGTAATCGCGATTTTGAATATGACGGAGTCAGCGACAATCATGTGCGTTTTCTGATCGACGAGTTACTGCCATTCATTGCCAAAACCTATGGTTTGAATCTTTCGACTGACGGGAACGACCGGTGCATGGCTGGAGGCAGTAGTGGTGGAATTGCCGCATTCACGGCAGCATGGAACCGGCCTGATGCATTTAGTCGGGTTTATGCGGCAAGCGGGAGTTGGGTGGCATTCCGCGGGGGGCACGAGTTCCCCACGATGGTGCGGAAGTTTGAGGCGAAACCGATTCGGGGGTTTCTGACGACCGCGACGCGAGACATGGAGAATTGTGCTGGCGATTGGTTTTTGGCGGATCAGGAGATGGATAAAGCCCTCAAGAGTTCGGGATACGACTATCAGTTTCGAGTGATCGATGGGCGCCATGTGGCGGGATATGGTGAGCACTGGATGGAGGCGATGGCTTTCTTGTGGAAAGCGTGGCCTGAACGGGTTAAGGCAGGGCCCAGTGCTCCGCGTGCAAGGGAGATCCTCGTGCAAGGGGAAGGGTGGGAGTTAGTAGCGGAAGGATTTAAGAGCACCCGAGGTCCCGCTTCCAATGCCGAGGGCGAGATTTTCTTCGCGGATACCTCCGGTAACAAAATTTACCGGATAGATTTGAGCGGGAAGGTTGTCGAATTTGTGGCCGACGCAGCCCAAGCCCATGGAGTGACGATAGGGACGGATGGGGCGCTGGACGCGGTCTCGGAGAAGAGCGGGAAATTAATGCGTTATAGCGAGGACGGAAATGGGACGGTGATGCTGGAAGGGTTGAGTGGGCATTCGATTTTGGCGGTTCCGAACGGGGGTTTTTATGTCTCGAGTAATGGCGAAGGACGGAGCGATTTGGGGACGGTGTGGTACGTGAAGGACGGTCAAAAGCGACAAGTGGATTCGGGTTTGAAGTTTGCGACGGGGATGGCCTATCGACCGGACCAGTGGCTTTTGTCGGTTGCCGCGGGCCACTCCAAGTGGGTCTACAGTTATCAGATGCGCGAAGATGGAAGTCTCAGCAATAAGGAGGCATTTTTTCATCTGCACGTCTCGGATTGGGATGACGATGCCGGCACGGAGTCGGTTTGTTACTCGGTGGAGGGGCGTCAATTTATGGCGACACGCAGTGGGGTGCAAATCAGTGCGGATGACGGTCCCACGCAGATCATTCTTCCAATGCCGGACGGTTCTCGGGTGACAGGGGTGTGTTTAGGGGGGAAGGATGGGGACACGCTTTTTGCGTTTTGCGGGCAAAAGATTTGGAAACGGAAGGTTCAGCACCACGGTATGGGTGTGTTTACGCCGTGGAGAAAAGTGGACGGCACGAAGCTTTAAACAGCCCATAGGTGCCTTGCAGTGCACAGATGGATTGCGCTGCCGAAGAGCTGCAATCGGGGTGCCTATGGTTCGCTCGGTGAGGTATCGCGTGTTACGTCCGTGCGTTGTTTCGATGCAGTCGGTTAAAAAAACGTCGATGCAGCGTGTTTTCGGGAGGTTTTTTACGAAAAACAGCTCCGAGGAAGGGCGGCGCTTGAGCGAAACGATGCGCCGACTATCAAACAAAGTATGCGCCTTTCGATGACTCCCTCGCTGACTCATATTTGTGTTTTTGCTTTAGCGGTTGTTGGAAGCTCTTGGGCTGCGCCGTCAGCGCAAGGCGCCGCACCGAACGGATTCACGGTGTTGGAGACAAAAGCCATCACGCCCTTGGATGAACCGTACGGAGGCTGGCCGACTGTGGCACGTCGAAGAGACGGGGTGCTTTGGACGGTTTGGTCTGGAGGGCGAGAAGCTCACGTGTGCCCGATGGGTCAAGTGCGCGCGATGACTTCGCGAGACGATGGGGCGACATGGACTTATCCACGGGTTTTGTTGGATAGCGACATCGATGATCGGGACTCAGGGGTCTTGGAAACGGCGACAGGGGCGTTGATTGTGACAAGTTTCACATCGCTAGCTTACGAAGAGCATCTGAACAAAAGTATCACGATGGCCGAACAGACCAGCAGTGGATGGGCCATGAAAGGCATGCCTACCGAGAAGATGGCGCGATGGAAGGCGGCTCGCGATCGACTGAGTCCTGAGGAGCGGAAGGCGGAGTTGGGTGAATGGGTGCTGCGATCTACCGACGGCGGGCGCACTTGGTCCCCGCGGATAGCGTCGCTTGTGAACAGCCCACATGGTCCGACCCAGTTGAAGGATGGTCGCCTGTTATATGTCGGAAGGCGTCTTTGGACGGGGTCAGGGCAGATTGGGGCTGTGGAGTCCGTCGACGAT
>CANFNA010000147.1 GCA_947448395.1 Chthoniobacteraceae bacterium | reverse complement strand
CGCCGTGCTTGGATTCTTTCCATGATTGCCGCTGCATTCACTCAAATTGATTCGGCCGACGCCGCTGAAGACTCGCGTGTGTTTGAATTGCGAACCTACGTGACCAACGAAGGCAAGTTGCCTGATTTGCTCAAACGCTTTCGCGAGCACACCTGCCAGCTCTTTGAAAAGCATGGAATGGAAAACATCGGATATTGGGTGCCGATCGAGAAACAGGATGGAGCGGACAACACCCTGATTTACATCATCGCTCACAAGAGTCGCGAGGTGGCCAAGGCCTCTTGGACGGCTTTCGGTCAGGATCCAGACTGGAAGGCGGCAGCCAAGGCGAGTGAGGCGAACGGAAAGATCCTCGCCCAAAAGCCCGAGGCGGTGTTTCTGAAGACAACGGACTTTTCTGTGCCAGTGACAGTTGGGAAGGGCGCAGCGGAGAGAGTGTTTGAGCTTCGGACTTACGTGACACCCGAAGGAAAATTAGAGGCGTTACACAAGCGCTTTCGGGATCACACCTGCCAGTTGTTCGTGAAGTACGGGATGCAGAATATTGGGTATTGGAATCCAACGGACGCCGAGGCGGGCGCATCCAACAAACTGATCTATGTGCTGGGGCATCCGAGCAAGGAGGCCGGATTGAAGGCGTTTGAATCGTTTCGAGCCGATTCCGGATGGATCGCTGCAAAGAAGGAGAGCGAGAAAGACGGTTCGTTGACGGTGCAGCCGGGGGGAGTGAAATCGGTGTACATGAAGGCAACCGATTTTTCGCCGATTCGTTAACGAAGCCTTTTGGAGAGATCACCGGCGTATCCGGTGAGTTCGACGTAAGCGGAGCCGATGGCGATTCCGTTTCGAAGGACTTCGCAGGCGCCTTCCCAATAGGCGAGACCGGATAATTTGCCGTCGAGTTCTTGATCGACGGCGAGGGGTTTGATCAGCAGCTCAATCGTCTCGCCCGTATCGGGATCTGGACAGATCAGCAGGGCCGGAATCGGGTAGTTTGCTTTGGTATGCGGGCTGCTCCAAGACCCGCGATTTTCCCAACGGAATTGGTCTGCGCGGAAGTGGCTCTTTTTTCCAGTGGCATCCACCCAAGTGAGAGCCGAGGCTGGGTCTGTCGTGCCGTCTTTGTGGCGGAGGCGGTAGCACATGATTTCGCGGCCGTCGTTGAGCTGGATACCGGTCCAGTCCCAACCGGATTGAGATTCCGTGAGTTGGCTGCTGCTGATTTCGTGATCCATCCAAGTTTCGCCTCGGATTTGGAAGGATTCTGGGCCGATCTTTAGGGAGCCTTCTGTTTTGAGGCGTGGGAAGGTGAGGTACCAACTGGCTGCGGTGTTGGAGTCGCCTTTGCGAGAGACGCCGTTTTCTCCGAAGATCACGAGCGATTTGGATGGAGTCAGGGAAAAAGAGAACTGCGTTTTTTCGTCGAGGCGAACGTTTAGGGAGAACCTTTCGATCGAGGGATCCGGGGTTTCTAGCGAGGCGTCGCCGATTCTTACGGAGAGTTGTTCTGAGCTGGAGTGGGATTCCCATCCGGTTCGTGCAAGGCGCTCCGCGTGGACAAACTTTCCGGTGCGGGTGTCGAGGAGCGCAGCGTGAAAGAGGTGGATTTCGTCGGTTCGAAAGCGGTTGGATCCTGAAGGGGCGGGGTTGGCTGAGCCGGAACGGCGGAAGAAGGTGGCCTGATATCCGAAGCGCTCGTTTATCGGACCGAACAAGTGACCGGTCAGGTACCACCATTCCATTTTGAATCCGGGGTGGCTTCCATGATCTTTGGGGAATGAAAAGCTGGGGTTCAGGTGAGGCACGAGAAATCCGTCGTCCGTTTTTTCCGCAAGAACTGGCGGGGATGGGAGAGTTTGCGCGGACGAGGCGAGGCGGAAGAGGGAGAGGAGGATCGTGATCGCGAGCGCAAGGCTTCTGGCAAAAGTCGAGATTGAGATTCTGAGTGGATTGGATCCGGGCGCAAAAAGGGGAGCAGGCATGGTTCTGGAAATGGGTGAGATCATTTTCAGGGTTCGCGGTCTGCCGGAAGGGCGGCGCCCCAGCGGCCGACGATCCATGCGACGAGGGTACCGCAGGAGGTGACAGCGAGGGCTAGAATGACGAGGGTCGTCACGGGGACGATGGGTTGCAAGGTCCAGCCGAAGCTCTGTTTGTTAATTACGAAGATGAGGACCGCTCCAAAGCCGAGGCTGGCGAGAAGGCCTCCGAGGGTTCCGCAGGCGGCGAGAGCTGTTCCTTCCCAAGCCGTTGCAGCGGCGATTTGACGGTGGGACATGCCGAGGGCGCGAAGGGTGGTGAGTTCGGCTTTTCGTTCGAGCAAGATGCTGGCAAGCGTCGTGCCGAGTCCGGCAAGGGCGACGAAGACGCCGATGCCCTCTAAGGCGTAGGTAATAGCGAAAGTCTGGCGAAAAATCCGCATGACCTCGTTTCGAAGGTGTCCGTTGCTAAGGACCGCAATTCCGGGAAAGCGTTTGCGCAGGGTGGCCTGGAGTTGAAGAGGATCGACGCCTTGGCGTGCGGAAAGGGACAGAGTACTTGCGTCATTCGTGTTCAGCCATTGCGCGAGATGTTTGCGTTCGAGCATCACGACCCCTTTTTCGTCGCCGTAGTCAGTGTAGATCCCGGCGATTCTTAACATTCTCGGGCCGCTCGGGGTTGGCAGTGCGAGGTCGTCCCCGATTTTGGCTCTGAATCGCTCGGTGAATGCTTCGCTCACCAGGCAGAGGGCTTCATTTTTTGCGGGATCAAAGACGTCAGGACTTTTGGGTTCGGAGAGCCATGTGAGCTGATGGCGTTGCTCAGAGAATGCGAGATGCGATCCGACTATTCGGATGGTTCCTCCCGGGAGTTCTGCTGGAACGATCAAGGCGACGTCGGCATCTGCGACTTCGGGGAGGGTGATGATGGAGCGCCAAGTCTGCTCGGGGATTCGGTTGTATGAGGTGGCGGTTTGATTGGCGTCGCTGGTGAGGTAGAGGTCGGCTTGGAGGGTGCGCTCGATCCAAGTCTGTACGCTGCTTTCAAAGCTTGAAACGAGGATGGCCATTCCGCCGGTCATGGCCACTGAGCAAAGAAGACCCGCCACAGCCCAACGGTGGCGGCCAGTAGGGCGGCGGAGGTGACTGTTTCCAAGTGCTAGAAACGCGGAATGCTTCGCGAGCGGGGCGATCGCTTTAGATATCCAGCGCAGCCATTGGCCTGTCCATAGGCCCGCTCCAACGACGCCTAGAAAAGCGCTCAGGTAGCCGGCGAGCGGGAAGCGACCTCCGCCGGAGAGGAAAAGCGGTGGGAGTTGGGAGAGAATTCCGGCCACCAAGAGCAAGGCCAGTCCGAACAGGCCGGTGCGGAATCTTTGGGGCGGTTCTTTGGCTGCGCCTCCGTGAGAGAGAAGTTGGGCGGGAGGGGTACGAGCCGCCGCTAGTGCAGGAAACCAACCTGCGGCAAGGCTGGCGGCTATGGCTAGCAGCACAGCGGCAGAAGCCTCTTCGAGATTGAGCGAGGCGGCATCGACGTGGTTGGCGTAGTAGAGAGAGTTGACGGTTTTGGAAACGATCCGTACGGATCCTTGCGCAAGAACCCAGCCGCCTAAGACTCCAGCAATTCCTCCGAGCAGTCCTAGAATTGCGGCTTCCAAAAGCCATGTTTGGAGGATTTCTACGGGACGGACGCCCAGGGCGCGTAGGATTGCGATCTCCGGCCGACGTCTTACGACAGAGGCGTCGAGGGCTTGGAAGACGAGGTAAAGGCCGACCAAAAGGGCTAGGAGCGAGAGGATAGTCAGGTTTAAGCGGAAACCTTGCGTCATGATCTCGGCGGCTGCGCGTCGGGATTCTGGAGTTTTGAGGGAGGTGTCGGGGCCTGCGGCTGCGCGGATTTTGGCGAGGAGGGCATCCCGTTCTGCAGGGGAGCGGTAGCTGTCGTGGAAAAGAAATTCAATACGATCGAGACGTCCCTGTTTGCCTGAGAGGGATTGGAGGGCTGGAAGATCGAGGATGAGGAGGTTGGTGGGGGCGGCGGGTTGGTCTGCGCGTTCTGGAATGATGCCGCGGATTTCGAGTTCAATCAGGCGTTCGTTTAGCGCGAGAGGGATGCGTGAACCGACAGAGAGGTGTTCGCGCTTGGCAAGGTTTTCGGAACAGAAGGCGGCGTTTGGAGACTGGAGGACATGCCATAGGTCATTCGAGTTTGGAGAGGCCGAGGGCGTGTTTGGGGAAGGAGGTGCGCTTGGTTTTTGATCAAACCAGTGGCGATCTAGGGACTCGCGGGCGGCGAGGTTTTGGAGGGCGACCAAATCGAGGCCGACGAGGGTGAAGGGGGGCCGGGAGTTGAGCGTTGTCTCTTCGGAGGGCCGAGGTGGGGCGGCAACGACTTCGAGAATGGGGAGGATGGAGAGGGCGGAGCCGGTGAGGTCTCGGCCGAGGGTATCGAGGATGGCTTCGGGAAGATCTCCCATGGGCGCGCTGAGGACGGCGTCTGTTTGGCGCGTGGCGACACCCGCGAAGCTTGAGAAACTGGAAACAGCGGCGCGGTTAGCGAGGCGGATGGAAAGGAATACGGCGATTCCGATGGCCAAGAGGACGAGGAGGAGAAGGGATCTGCGGGTTTCGTTTTTCCAATGGCGCCAAATGATTTGACGAAGAAGAGCGCGCACGATTTTTGGGTGCGCATTTGGGAGCGATGAGGCGTTGCTCATGGTGCGCCGTGCTCGATTTCGCCATCGCGCAAACGGAGGATCCGGTGGCAGATGTTAGTGGCTTCGGGGCTGTGCGTGACGAGGAGCAGAGAGGTGCCTGTTTCTTCGGTCATTTCGCGAAGAAGCTCTAGGATGTTCGCTCCGTTTTGGGAGTCGAGATTGCCGGTGGGTTCGTCAGCGAGCAGAAGGGCGGGTCGGTGGATGAGGGCGCGAGCGATGGCGGCTCGCTGCATTTCGCCGCCGGAAAGGGCGCCGGGAAAAGCTTCGGCGCGATGTTCGAGACGAACGCGGGATAAGAGTTTTTGGGAGCGTTCTTCTCGGATCGTGGGAGGAACGCCTAGGAGTTGGAGTGGAAACTCAATGTTCTCGCGAACGGTGAGCGTTGGAAGGAGGTGAAAGAATTGGAAGATGGTACCGATGCGTTCGCGGCGGAGGGAGGCGAGTTCGTCAGCGGTGAGTAAGACGATGTCTTGTTCGAGGAGGATAATTTGGCCTGAATCAGGACGGTCGATGCCGCCGAGGCAATTGAGCAGGGTTGTTTTACCGCATCCGGACGGGCCGGTGAGGGCGAGTCGTTCGCCTCGCTGGAGGGTGAGGGAAAGTCCCTTGAGCACGACGCGCTGATCGTAGGTTTTTCGGACGGCTTGGCATTCCAGCACAGGAGCGGACATAGGAGCGGGATTATGGAGTGTGCCTAGAAGGAGATGGAAGCGGGACTCTATGTCGAGAATACGAAAGCGGCTACCGAGAACAGGGTCATTTCGTGAACGGTCATGTGGATTCAAATGGGCACGCTTTGAATGGATCGATGACATGAGGTTGTTGAACAGCGCGAGATCCCGCGATCTGAAAAGCGATGACAACCACCAATCTCTCCCAATCCAATCCCTGCCACGAATCGATCACACTCGGCATCGACGCCCATGCCAAAACGGACTGGGGTAAGCCGTCATGTCAACGGGGCGGCCCGATGAGCAGCGACCTAAGGCAAATGGTGTGTGAGAGTTTCGCGCTTGGGAAGCGGATGGGTTCGCCAGTCCTCGGTAGAAGGCGGTTCTTTGGATGGCCATCCGGGCTGCCAGCCCCCCGGGGACTCGCGATCCAATGCTGCGGTAAGCGCCCCAGCGTGAGGGGGCCGATCAGGCCGATTGGGAAGACTTTGCTTTAGACCCTTTCAGCTGTGGGTCAGTGGAAGCAAACCGGCCTCCGGACTCGTTCTGGGTGAGAAAGCGCAGCAATGCAGCCTGAAAAGGCTCCGCTCGTTCATTCATCCTAGTCGGCAGCTCCGAGATACTTGGCGACGGCCTGTCCCCGCGAATGCACATGAAGTTTTTCGTAAATCCGCCCCGTGAGCGTGCGTACTGTCGAGAAACTAATCCCCAGCTGGTCCGCGATCTCCTTTTGCAGATAACCCTTTGCCAGCAGTTCCAGGATCTCCCTCTCCCTGGGCGCTATTTTTTCGAGAAGAGATATTCGTTCGGAGGGCTCTGGCAAAGGCGCGCTGTGCGGCTTCCGGAAAGCCTGAATCACGCGCCTCGCGATGCTGCTGCTCATTGGCGCTCCGCCCCGGTGCACGTCGCGAATGGCGACTAGCAATTCCGCAGGCTCCATTGGTTTCCTCAGATACCCGCTCGCCCCGGCTGCGAGTGAATCAAAAATAGCCTCCGAATCATCGTAGACGGTGAGCATTAAAAAGTGAGCTTCCGGCAACTGAAGCGACAGGCGCGCGACACATGCAATGCCGCTCGCGTTTGGCAGGCTAATATCCATCAGGACGACCGATGGCCTCGCAACAGGCAGCAGACTCCATGCTTCTTCAGCCGAGGTGAATGTTCCAACGCAGCGTAGATCGCCTACTGAGGATACGATTGCCCGCAGATTGTCCCGAAGGTCGGCATCGTCCTCCACGATGGCTACGCGAATAGCGTCCAGCTGTGTCTCCAGATGATCAGTCATGTGTTTGCGCGGAAGTTCGAGTCGGCAAGGGGACGCGAATTTGCATGCGGCTTCCCTCGCCTGGGGAAGAATGCGAAAAAAACTCTCCGCCGATCCGCTTCATGCGCTCCGCAATGTTGGCCAAGCCGCCTAAGAGCTTGTCGCTCGTGATTTCAAATCCGCGGCCATCATCCTCAATTTCGAGTGTAATCCAGCTTTGGGTGAATCGAATCCTGAGCACGACAGTCGTTGGCCTGCCATGCCGCACCGCGTTGTGGACGAGCTCTTTTACCGCCAGAAACGCCTCGTGCCTTGTGCTCGAAGGGAGGGAAAGTTCGGGAAGCTCTTCAGGGATTTCAGTTCGAAATCGGATGTTTGAGAGCTCCAAGTGTTCTTGTGCAAACTGACAGCTAAAATCGATTAGGTTTTCCACCGAGTCGCGGGCGGGATTTACCGCCCAAACAATTTCGGCCAGTTGCCGGGCGGTTTGTGTGGCGCGCCGTGATATTTCTTCCAACTGCGAAGCGGCTTCGGAGTTTGCAGGGAGCTCTTGCCGTGTGCGGCTGCTCATTAGTGCGATCGCGGCTAGGCTTGCGCCGAGCTCGTCATGAATGTCCCGGGCAATACGGGCGCGCTCTTTTTCCAATACATGTCGTCGTTCGATTTCGGCGAGCTTACGCCGAGTCCTTTGCTTGCCAGCGAATTTCGTAATTCCGAAAACGCCGCCGGTGGATGCCAATCCCGCTAAAATCCAGAATAGGGGACGCTCCAAAAATGGCGGAGGAATTTTGAAAGCCAGCACGCTATTTCCCGCAATGCTGCGGCCTTCGAGGGTTTGCCCGGCAACGAGCAAATGGTAATCACCTGGCGGGAGATTTTGATATGAGGCCAAGCCATGCCCACCCTGTCCCAGACTGAAGCACTCGCTCCAGTTGAGACTGATTTCGTCTCCCTCTGCTACCTCATTGCAGTAGGCTGGTTTCAGAATCCAGGCTCCGAAAGTTTTTGCGCTGTTGTCGACGAGTGCTAGCGCATGTTTTCCCTCGGGAAGCGCCACGACCTGGGCAAGCTG
>CANFNA010000146.1 GCA_947448395.1 Chthoniobacteraceae bacterium | reverse complement strand
CCCATCAATGCTCGCTTGCTGCGATCGCGATCGCCACCACATCCAAATACTGTAACGATCCGCTTAGGCTTCAGCTCTCGCAGTGTTCTCAGAACATTCCTCAAGGCGTCATCGGTATGCGCGTAATCCACAAACACTCGAAAAGATCTTTTACCTGGTACTGCCTCCACACGACCTGGAACTGGCGCCACCGAGGCCAACGCCAAAACAGCCGTCCGCACATCAACACCCATCGTGTGAGCAGCCGCCAAGGCCGCCAGCGCATTGAGTACATTAAACGTCCCAATTAATGGTAACCGAACCAACCAAGAGCGCCCGGTAGCATCGAGTTGAAAACTCGTACCATGCACATCGGATCTCACATTGCTGGCACGAAAATCACACCGAATTCCAAATCCGTACGTTATCACCTGCGTGCCTCGTTGCTGCATCTCACCGTGCAGCAATCCGCCATAACGATCCTCCAAATTAATCACTGCGACACCCTGCTTGAACCGCTGCGATCCCAATCCCTCGAAAAGGCTCGCCTTCGCTCTGAAGTACTCGTCCATGTTGCGATGGAAATCGAGATGGTCCTGAGTGAGGTTTGTAAAAATCGCAGTATCAAATTCAATGTTCCGCACCCTGCCCTGAGAAAGCGCATGCGAACTCACTTCCATTGCCACAGTCTTGCATCCCGCATCCACCATCCTCGCAAGCAGTTCCTGTAAATCAGCTGATTCAGGAGTCGTCCGATTGGCTGGAATCAACTTCTCACCGACTTTATAATGCACCGTGCCGATAAGCCCGCAGCGCAACTGCGCCACGTCACAAATGTGCTGCAAAAGAAACGCGGTGGTCGTCTTTCCATTCGTGCCAGTAATACCAGCCACTTTAAGTTTTTCGGATGGTCTTTCGTAAAAAGCAGAGGCTAAATCGGAGAGTGCTTCGCGGGAGCTGTGGACTTTCACAATAGCCGCGACCTCCGCCTTTCCGAGGATGATTTGAGATTCTCCCACCACAGCAACGGCACCCGCTTGAACCGCCGCAGAGGCAAAACTCGCCCCGTTAGAATGGGCACCATCAAGCGCCACGAACACGCAACCAGGCTTTGCCTTTCGCGAATCAAAGCAGATCGAAAGAACCTCGACGTCGCCCTCGCTCTTGATTGATTGAGTCGTTACTTGCGATAGGAGTTTGGAGAGCTTCATCAGTGCTCTCCCTTCTGGTTCTGCGCGAGAGGACTCGGCAATTTCATAAACTCCGGTGAAGGAATCAGATTATAGTGTCTCGCAGCGCGCACCCCTATGCGCGAGAAAACCGGCGCTGCAACCAAGCCGCCGTAGTTTAAATTGGACGGAGCTTGCGCGTTATCCACAAGAACAAGAATGCACAACTCCGGTTTTTGAATCGGAAAAAAACCCGCAAAGGAAACCACGTACTTGTTATGCTCGTACCCGCCCGTCGGACTCGTCTTTTGGGCAGTTCCAGTTTTCCCAGCAACTGGGAACCCAGGGATAAAGGCTTTTTCAGCTGTCCCCTTTTTGCTTACAACCTCTGAGAGTGCTGTAACGAGTTTTTCCGAAACGTCGTCCGGAATCACTTGGCGAATTTCAACCGGGGGGTACTGCGCTACAACTTCCCCATCCGCGTTTTCAATCTTTGAGACGATCTGCGGAATCATCAACCGCCCGCGGTTCGCGATCGTACACATCGCGTTAATTACCTGCATCGGCGTTGCGCCAACTTCGTGGCCCATCGGGATACGGGTGATGGAGATTTTGCTCCAAAGGTGAGGAGCATGCACAATCCCGGATATTTCCCCCGGCAACTGAACACCGGTCCGCTCTCCAAATCCGAACCGACGGATGTACTCGTAAAGTCTTTTATCTCCTAGCATCAACCCCATTTTGGCAACACCTATGTTGCTGGATTTTACGATGATATCATTCACCGATAGGGGTCCATAACCGTGCCCATGGTCATGGAGAATGCTACCTCCATAGGCCCACTTTCCGTTCTCGCAGTTGATGACTGTGTCAGCCTTGACACACTTGTTGTCGAGCGCCGCAGCGGTCGTCACCACCTTGAACGTCGAACCCGGCTCAACCTGATCCATGATCGCGCGATTTTTGCGCGATTCATTACTCACACCATCTCGCTGGTTGAGATCGTAATGAGGGCGGTTTGCCATCGCTAAAATCTCACCGGTAGCGGGACGCATCACGATGCAAGTCGCCATGTTTGGCCTATACTGCTTTACCGCGACATCTAATTCGCTCTCCACAATATCTTGGAGGGCCATATCGATCGTCAACCGAACTGTGTGACCATCACGCGCGGGACGCTCAAGCTTCCGAAAGGCAGGCAGCTCTTTCCCAGTTCGATCGCGCTCTGTGTATCGAAACCCATCACGACCTTTAAGCCATTCATCCATCGAACGCTCGACTCCCTCTTGGCCAACTCCGGCTCGGTTAATAAAACCTACAACATGACACGCCATTCCCCCATTTGGATAAACGCGCGTCGAATCCTGTTCGAGCATCACCCCGCGAAGCCTGCGATCGGAAAGCTCTTTCATGAGAGCTTGAGCCACATTTTCAGAAACCTCTTTTTTCAAGACAATGAATCGAGAGGGAAGCGCTTTGCCCTGCTCTTCCGACCACTTTTGCGCACCCAGTTTTTCACGGACGGCAGTCAACGGAAGCTCTAGATGGCGGGAAATAATTTCCGCGCATGCGTCTGGATGCCTCATTAGAGAGCCATCCGCCACAACCGTCTTTACAGGTTCATTTGAGGCGAGAGCTACGCCATTGGAGTCATAGATTGAGCCGCGACGAGCATAGATCGTCTGGCGCGTCGAGTGCTTCTCGGCTGCCACGGCAGCATAGTACTCGTGCTTCTCGACCTGAAGATAGACAAGCCTCCACGAGAAGACTGTAAACCCGAGGGCGACAAGGCCCCCAAGCCACAACGCACGTTTTCTCGAAGATTGGGCCATGAATCTCAGCGTGCCGGTTGAAGATTGGAAACGGTCCGAACTTCCGACGCCACACGGCGCGGAATCGAATCGGGGATCTTAACTAAAAATTGTTCGCTCACTGGAACAAGCTGAGCAAACGCCTCCTTCTCGGTAGACTGACGTTTCCTCAAAGACTCGTAGGAGGAGAGCGTTGCAATGCGCGACATCACCGACTCATTGCGAATATCCAATCCGTGAATTTCAGCCTCCAAGGTCTTCATGCGCTGACCGAGACGGTGAACTTCATTTTTGGCGTTCACGTAATATAGAGCGCCTCCACCAAAGATGGCGATCATGAGGGCTGTGAAGAAAATGCGGGCGACAGGAAGAACATTGGCACTTCTGCGGCGATTAATGCTCATAAAGGGGTGGGTTTGGGGTGAGACTGGAGTTTCTTTCGATTTACACGGAATGAGAGTGAGATGCGGAAACAGGAATGACCCGCTCCACGACCCGAAGTTTTGCGCTGCGAGACCGGGGGTTTGCCCTCTGCTCGAGCTCAGTTGCTGTCAGAGGCTTTCCTGTTACTTTCCTGAAAAAGTAATCCGGATTTGACCTTGGCTCGCTCCACTCCGGTCGGTCCATCAAAGCAGCGGATCGCTGTTGGAAGAAATGCTTCACCAAGCGATCCTCCAGCGAGTGGAAGGTGATCACAGCCATCCGGCCTCCCAATTTTAACAACGTCCGAAAACCCTCCAAACCCACTTCCAAAACTTCCAACTCCCGATTGACTGCAATCCGAAGTCCTTGAAAAACTCTAGTAGCAGGATGTGCCTTCCCGCGGCGCGGCACGACAGATTCAACAGACCGAGCCAGCTCGAGAGTCGTCAAAAATGGCTTCACTGCGCGATCCTTAACGAGGCGACTCGAAATGCGCCGAGCTTGAGGCTCCTCCCCATACTGCTTAAAAATTCTCTCCAGCTGGTCCACACTAGCGGTATTAACCAGATCGGCAGCCGTCACAAATCCGTCAGGATTCATGCGCATGTCCAACGGCCCCTCAGACTGAAACGAAAACCCTCTGGAAGGCGTGTCAAGCTGGTGAGACGAAACGCCTAGGTCCATCAAAACCCCATCAAACTCACAGACGCCCATCGACATCAATTTGGACGGTGCGTCACCAAAACTTGATCTCAGAGAGCTAAAACGGGCCCCAAATCGCGACAACCTCGCCGACGCGAAAGCAATCGCTTCGGGATCCTGATCCACGCCAATCACCTCAGCACCTGCCTCAAGCAAGGCTTCGGAATGCCCACCACCACCAAGCGTACAATCAATAAACCGCATCCCAACCGCCGGCCGTAGCGTCTCCACCACTTCGCGCAGGAGCACTGGCACATGGTACACATGTCCTCCATCCAAACCCGCAAGTTGTTGGATTTTGGCCATATCAATCATAAGCCCACCAAGTCAGCCACCCGGTCAAATGTGGAGGTTTCGTCCTTCTTGATTTCCGCCCACGCCTTCGGATTCCAAAGCTCAAAAGTTTCGTGGGTCCCCACGAGCACAACCTCGCCGTCTAGAGCCAACTTTTTTCCAAACTCTTCAGGCACGAGCAACCTTCCCTGCTTATCCACCACCACCTGCTGGGAGCGGGAATAAAAATGCCTCAAAAACACAGAGCGATCCTTTGGCGTGATCGCTGGGTTCGATGCCAGTTTTTCGCCAACTGATCGAAACTGCGAGGGTGGCATCACTCGAACAAAAGCCCCCGATCTGTCGGCAATCAGAAAGAATTCATCAGCATCGGTGTTTCGCCAACGCGAAGGGACCGTCACTCGGTTCTTGGCATCCAGAGCATGCGAAAACTCCCCCGAAAAAATCGGTGTGGAATTCGACATGGGATCCATTGGAAGCGAGAGGAGAAGGGAGTTGCAGCGAGGAATTCCGTGTGCTTTTTGCACCACCGGCCCCCACCTTGCCCCACTTTGTGCCACCCAACCTCAAAATGGTCAATGCTTGGAATGCTGCTTTCACATGTTTTTCACTCTGAAAAACACTCGGAGGGATCTCCTGCTCCGATTCCCCTATCCGTTCACGCCCAAGCCCAGCCCGCCGAAAGGAAACCCGGACCTCAAACAAGGACACTCAATAAACTTGTATTAAAGCGCTTACACAATAGGCGCATTTGACAAACGACTCAGATACCGGAGAAACCCTCCCACTCCGCCCGTTTTGATCACTCTGCCTGACGACGCCGCCACTCCATCCGACTTTCCCCCATCAACCCAACAATTCCATCTCGGACTTCAAACAGAAACCCTCTCAGACGTAGCACGCGCATCCGTCCCAGCAACCTCTCCTTGTGAAGCTGCAAAACCGCCTCCAAACAGCAATGCGAGGCATGCAAAGCACGCTTCAGGTAAGCAATCGTCATCCCAATCTCATCACAGTCGGCATCACTGAGAGCGGCCGCCAATTTTGCACCCAACTCACATATCTGATCCGACAAAACCACTGCCGCTGGATGCTCCGCAAACACATCCCCTTTTCTCGCAAAAACCTCATCTAACCAGACAGTTAAATCGAGAACCCTCCGATACAAAGGATGCCCCTCAAACGCATCGCAATCTCCCAACCCCGCCTGAAAATCCCGGTCACCAAGAGCACTTTCCTCTTCCCCATCCTCTTCCAGCGAGGAATCGCTCATCCAGACATGGATATCCTCCGAAGCAAACTCAAGCCAACCCATCTCCTCGGCCACAATCTCATCACGCCGAGGATGATCGGAATAACGCTCCAACAACTCTAAGTACCGCTGCGCCTTCTGGTCTTGGTCTTTTAAAAACCTCTCCCAGTCGTACTCGTCCCAAATCTTCTCAGGTTCGCTGTGGTCTTCGGACATGTTTTCCTTGTTAGCCAGAGGCCATATCAAAGTGCAAAGTGCTTTTTAGACCTCTTTTGCAACTTCCTCTGTAGAAGCCATTTTTTGTCGACGCAATTGTCCACAAGCCGCAGCAATATCGTGGCCCTTTTCCCTCCGAATGGTGGACGTCACACCTCCCTTTTTCAAAATACCCATAAATGCGTCCTGCCTATCCTCCCTAGGCCGCTTCCAATCAAGCCCTTCCACCGAATTGTAAGGAATGCAATTAACCTTCGCATCCACCTTCCGAGCCACGTCCACCAACGCCAAAGCATCCTCCCGACGGTCATTCACTCCCTCTATTAAAATATATTCAAAGGTAATCCTCTGTTTCTTCCTCTGCGAATAGTACTCGCACGCATCCAACAGACTCGCCAACGGATACTTCCGATTCACCGGCATGATCTGCTGCCTCACCTCGTCCGTAGCCCCATGCAACGAAATGGCGAGACGAACCTGCAACGGTATCTCAGCTAGCATGCGGATTTGCGGCGCAAGGCCACTCGTCGAAATCGTCATCCGACGCGCTCCAATGCCCACCCCCCACGGCGCATTCAGAATCTCCAGAGCCCCGATTAAATTCGCGAAATTTGCCAGAGGCTCTCCCATGCCCATGAAAACCAAATTACTCACGCTCTCTCCTGATAGCGCCTCAGCCCTAAGAACTTGCCCAACGATTTCATCCACGCCCAGATTGCGACTCCAGCCGTCTAATCCACTCGCACAAAACTTACATCCGTACGCGCAACCGACTTGCGTCGAGACACACAGCGTCATCCGATCTGAAGCCTCCCCGTACAAAGCCGGATTCGCGGGAATCAAAACCGTCTCTATCAACGCCCCGTCGCTGAGCTTCAACAGGTACTTACGCGTAGTATCCTCGGAACCCAACACCCTCACGGGGATCGAAGCATGAAATGAAAACTGATCCCCAAGCGTGCCCCTGAGATCCGCCGGAAGATTAGACATCGATTCAAAATCTTCCACCCGCTTTTCATACACCCATTTGAAGATTTGCTCCGCACGGTAACCAGGATGACCCAGACCACTTAAGCGTTCCTTTAAACCAGACAGCGAAAGGGCATGGATTGAGCCTTTTGCGGAAACCTCTTGCATGCGCTCATCCTCTCCCAAAATTCCACCCACGTCAAAATAAGCCCTCTCAAGCCTTGTCTCATGTCCTTTTTTGATCACGAAATTCGCCTTCCGAAATCATGAAGCGTCCCTAACCTACCCTCCTTTTCGTATGCTACTACCTCACGAGATTTTCGCGCAAATGCCGCAGTCAACCGCCCTTGGCCTCCTTCAATTTTTACACGAAAAGGAAAAGCCCTTGTATCGGGCCACGGTTGAAAACCTCGCTCAACAGAGAAACCTCCGACCCGTTTTTGTAGAACGCAAGCCGAGGAAAGACCAATACGCTTGGATCCGAGAACAGGTTAGCCGCAAGCCCAATCAAGCCCTCGCGGCGCACCTTCTCCAAATCTGGCTCGTCGCCGAACACAGACAACTCCTGTGCGATTTTCTCGACGGCTTTGGTATCTCCCACGACGAAAATGGAACCGTCGAAACCCTGCCTGAATCCCCTTCGAACGAAGAGGTTGCAAAGGTGGTGGATAGTCTTCTTACAAAATACGATGCCTCCCTCGTGACCATCTACCTGAACGCCTTCCAAAGCATCGACGAAAGCGGATGGACCGGCGTGGCGGCTGCCCTCGCTGAAAATCCACGCCTGCGACTCTCAAACTGACGACCAACTCTAGAGTCCCTCTAGAAAACTCGGATCCAGCCCTCCTTCGAGGTTCCTTGGAACTTACGGGAGGGCTTCTTTTTAATTCCCCAAAAAAGCGACTCCCTCCGTAGATCAAGCGGGGGGCTGTGTCCCCCAGCAAGGCAACGCAGACGAGGACTTGGTGTTAAGGGTCTGTACAGCCTTCTGG
>CANFNA010000145.1 GCA_947448395.1 Chthoniobacteraceae bacterium | reverse complement strand
TTCTGGGGCATACCTTTTTGCATGGGTCCCCCAAGAGGGGGTGAGAGGCGAGCGGGCTCACTTGCCTTTGTCGGGGGCTGTGGTCTTATTCCTGAATCTTTGCGCGCCACCGCTATGTTCCAAAATCGACTTCTAACTGCCCTAATCATTGTCGCTCTTTCGCAACCTCTTTTTGCAGCCCCAAAAAGCTCAGAAGACGTCCTAGCGGCACCGAAAACGAAGAGTTCTGCCAGCACCGAATCTTCGAGTAAAAAGCCGGCGCAGACTGCAGCCGCCACGCGTTCTGATAGCAAGGATTCAAATGGGGCTCCTCGCATCCACGCCGCCTCAGCCGTTGTGGTCGATGCAACCACAGGGAAGGTGGTTTACGCGCTGAATGCCGATGAGGAGCGAGCAGTGGCGAGTACTCAAAAGCTGATGACCGCGTTGCTGGTTTCGGAGGCTGGGGGGCTGGACAAGAACGTGACGATTCAGAAAAGCGATACTTGGGCTGAACCATCCAAACTCGATATTGAGCCCGGGGAAGTTTATAAGAAAGGTGACCTGCTTCGGATCCTGATGGTGAAGAGCATGAACGATGTTGCGAGGGCGCTGGCTAGGGATACTGCAGGCAGTGTGGAGGCATTTGCTGCGAAGATGAATGCGCGGGCACTGGAGTTGGGAATGAAGAATTCGAACTTCGTTAATCCCAATGGTCTTCCTGCTGCGGGTCAGCATTCCACTGCTCGTGATATGTCCAAACTCGCGGTGGCGGCGTATAAGGTCAAAGCGATCCGCGAAGCCGTAAAGCTCAAGGAACTGCGCTGGCAGAGTCCGAGCGGTGAGGTTACGGTTTACCACAACACGAACCGAGTTCTCTCGAGCTTGGAGTTCTGCAACGGAATGAAGACCGGGTACACCGTGGCGGCGGGCTTTTGTTTGGTTTCAAGTGCGTCGTATAATGGACGAGACGTGATTTCGGTGGTCTTGGGCGATGCAAAAGAATTTGTCTGGAAGGATTCTCACAACCTTCTTTCGTGGGGCTTGGGGATTGGTTCCACCACGGCGTCTGAACGGTGAACGTCGGTCGTACACTGGAGGCCGATTTGCGCCAGCGCCTCCAAGGGCTGGACTCCGCTTCTTTGAGGAGGGTGCTTCGGGAATTAGATTCGCCGCAAGGTCCGGAGGTGATTTGGAACGGTCGGCGGCTCCTCAATTTTTCCTCAAACGATTATCTCGGTTTGGCTGCGGAACCGTTTTTGGTGGAGGCGGGAAAAGAGGCGCTGGATCGATTTGGGTGCGGGTCTGGCGCGTCACGGTTGGTTTGTGGGAGTTTGACGCCGCATGGGGAATTGGAGGGGGCTTTGGGAGAGTGGAAGGGGACGGAGGCCGCGTTGGTGTTCTCGACGGGATACGCAGCAGCGGTCGGGACCATTGGAGCGCTTGTTGGGGAGGGCGATGTGGTTGTTTTAGATAAACTTTGTCATGCATCTTTGATTGATGGGGCGAGGCTTTCTGGGGCGGCGATGCGGGTGTATCCGCATAATCAATTACACAGACTGGAGGCCCATTTGGAATGGGCGCGGCGCCATTTTCCCGAGGGTCGGGTTCTTGTGGTGACGGAGGCGGTTTTCAGCATGGACGGAGATCGGGCGCCCTTGGCGGAAATCGTCGCGTTAAAAGAGCGATTTGGAGCGTGGTTGATGGTGGATGAGGCCCATTCCACCGGTCTTTTTGGACCTGGCGGCTGCGGGCTCGTTTCTGCTGCAGGCGTGAGCGCCCAGGTGGAGGTTCAGATGGGGACTTTGAGCAAGGCGTTGGGCGGTAGTGGGGGCTATGTATGCGGATCGCGGGCTTTAGTGGACTGGTTATTGAATCGGGCGCGTGCGTTTGTGTATTCGACGGCGCCTTCACCGGTTGTGTCGGCGATGGGTTTGGCGGCGGTGCATTGGATTCAAGGGAATGCTGCGAGTGCGCGTCGTCGGCAACTTCGGGAAAACATGGAACGATTAGAGGCAGGGGCCGCGGGGATGAGTGGAGGACGGAAGGCGGAGAGCGCTATCTTGCCGTTGATTGTGGGCGATGCGGATCGCGCGGTGGCGGCATCGTTGAGGTTGCTTGAGTCTGGGTTTTGGGTGCCCGCGATCCGGTATCCGACGGTGCCGAAGGGTGGGGCGCGTTTGCGAGTGACGGTGAGTGCGGTTCACTCGCCGGCGATGATCGACCAGTTGGCAGAGGCGTTCTCAGCCATGGGACCATTCAGCGAAGGCGAGGGCGGGCAAGCGCTTTCTCATTGAAGGAGCGCGGCAATATGAGCAGGCCGATTGACCCTCGGCGGTGTGGGGACTAGGATTTTTGGCCCCTTCTTCGCGAAATGTTATGAGTGTGAATTACAAAGATACGCTGCTGCTTCCTAAAACTGAGTTTCCGATGAAAGCGGATTTGGTGAAGCGCGAACCCGAGAGATTGGCAAAATGGGAGGCGGTTGGGCTTTACGAGAAGATTTTGAAGGCCCGCGAAGGGGCGACTTGTTTTGTGCTGCACGATGGGCCGCCGTTTGCCAATGGAGACGTGCACATGGGAACGGCACTAAACAAGGTGCTCAAAGATCTGATTGTGAAGTCGCGCAGCATGGCTGGGAAGCTGGCGCCTTTTGTTCCTGGATGGGACACGCATGGATTGCCAATCGAATTTAAGGTGGTGAAGGAGTCGCGTGGGTTGCCTCCAGCTGAGATTCGGCGGCGTTCTGAGGAGTACGCGCGGAAGTACATCGAGATTCAAAAGGCTCAGTTCAAGCGCTTGGGAGTGTTGGGGGAATGGGCGAATCCATACCTGACTTTAGACCCGGCTTATGAGGCGGATATTCTTCGATCCTTCGCTGTTTTCGTGGAGAAGGGTTTGGTTTACCAGAGCCTGAAGCCGGTTTACTGGAGCACGGGAGCGCAGACGGCTCTTGCGGAAGCGGAGGTTGAGTACGCGGATCGTGAAGATCCTGCGATTTTTGTGGAATTTCCGCTCGTCAGTGGACCGTTGGCAGGGAAAGCGAGCATGGTGATTTGGACGACGACGCCGTGGACGTTGCCTGCAAATGTTGCGATCGCGGTGCATCCTCGTGAGCGTTATGTGGTGCGCGCGATGATGGTTGCTGGAAAAGAGCGGGTTTTGGTGGTGGCGGAAAAGTTATTGGAGGCTTTTGCCGGTGCGGTGGGGGCTCCGATTCCGGTATCGCAGGGCGGAGAGGACTCTGTTTTTACGGGGGAACAGTTGTTGGGCAGCGAGGCAAAGCATCCCTTTTTAGATCGAGTTTCGCGGGTGATCACCGCGGAGTTCGTGAAGATAAACGAGGGTGTTGAGAGTGGAACGGGGCAGGTGCATGTTGCGCCGGGGCATGGGGCGGACGACTATTTGGCTGGGATACAGAATGGGCTGCCGATTCTATCTCCAGTGGACGATCAAGGGCGTTTCACGGAGGACGTTGGGATGCCTGCGTGGGTTGGAAAGTTTGTCTTGGATGCGAATAAGGACGTGCTCGAAGTGCTGCGCGGCAAAGATGTTTTGCTTGGGTCGCAAGTTTACCAACATGCGTATCCTCACTGTTGGCGTTCCAAGACGCCGATCATCTTCCGTTCTGTGGAGCAGTTTTTCATTCGAGTGGATGCCATTCGGAAGATGGCTTTGGAGGCGATCGACGGAGTCGAGTGGATTCCGCATTGGGGGCGTAATCGGATCTATGGAACGGTGGAGTCGCGAGCGGATTGGTGTATTTCAAGGCAGCGTTCTTGGGGGGTTCCTTTGCCTGTTTTCTACAGTGCTGAAGGGGCGGTGATTCTGGAGGGAAATCTTGCTCGGAAGGTGGCGGAGTTGGTGGAAAAGGAGGGCACGAATTTATGGTTTGAGAAAGATGACGCTTGGTGGGCGCAGAAGATGGGATTGCCTTTGGGGACGACTCGTCGCAATGACACGCTGGATGTCTGGATCGATTCTGGGGTTTCGCATGAGGCGGTTTTGCGTCGCCGCAAAGGGCTTCATTTTCCAGCCGATGTTTATATTGAGGCGACGGATCAGCATCGGGGTTGGTTCCAATCTTCGCTCATGACTTCGGTGGCGCTGAATGGGGTTGCCCCATATCGGAGTGTCATTACGCATGGATTTGTTCTGGATAAGGACACGCGCAAAAAGGTTTCCAAGTCGGCGCAGGGCACCTACAGCAAGCCGATGGATGCGGCCCACTTTGTGGGGAAGTATGGCGCCGACATCGTTCGGTTATGGGTCTCGAGTGTTGAGTTTACGAACGAGGTTCCATTCTCTGAGGAATCCTTTTCTTTGCTTGGAGACGCCTATCGTCAGTTCCGAAACGTGCTCCGAATTCTTCTGGCGAATTTGCATGATCTCCCAGCGGGATACGATTTGCTCGAAGGAGCGACGACCGTCGATCTTTGGGCATTAAGTCGTTTGCAGCATGTCATTGCCGTCTGTCGGGAGGGATATGACGCTTACGATTTTCGTCGAGTCTTCCAAACCTTGAATCAATTCTGCACGGTCGATCTCTCCTCTCTTTATGTGGATATCACCAAGGATCGGTTGTACTGCGATGCAGCAGATGCACTGCGGCGTCGAGCAACCCAAGTGGTCATGGCGCGTATTTTCAATGCCGTCTGCCGTCTGCTAGCTCCTGTCCTTGCTTACACAGCCGATGAGGCCTGGGAGTTCTCCGGGCACGCGGATTCTATCCATCTCGAATTGTTTCCTGCGGCGGATCCGAGTCTTCGAGACGAAGCGCTTGAGGCTCGGTTTGGACGATGGTTGGAGTTGCGGGCGGTAGTGGCTCAAGCTGTTGAGCCTGCCAGACAACAGAAGCTGATTGGAAATGCGTTGGAAGCTGACATTGAGCTTTCCATAGCCGATCCGGCCTTGCTCTCTGATACGGAGTCCGCGCTTCCTGAGGTGGAGGAAATTTTGATTTTAAGTCAACTCCGCGTGAAAGCAGGGGGTGAAACGGTGGCTCAATTGCAGCGAAATTCCCATGGTCGATGCGGGCGTTGCTGGAGGCACAAGTCCTCCGTAGGCGTTTCCGTCAAACATCCGGAACTCTGCGAGCGCTGCGAGCAAGTCGTTGAAACGGTTTCTTCGCATGCATGATCCTGAAGACGCCGAGGCGCTAAAGCCCGAAGAAACAGGAGCGGCTTCTGGGAAGCCGCGCAATTACGTTTCGAGTGTCGAAGCGTCTTCCCATGATCATGGTTTTCTTGGGCGCTTCCTCGCCTTCTTAGGGGTTGTGGCGTTGTACGGCGCGGACCAGGCGACGAAACTGTGGACCGTCGCGAACCTGTCGCTTGGCGAACAACGGGTTGTCATCGACCAGTTCTTTCACTGGGTTCACTTCAGCAACACGGGCGCTGCATTTGGAATCCTTCAAGATAGTAACCGCTTTTTTATCGGACTTTCGATTGTGGCGTTGATTGCTTTGGCAATCGCACTGGCTCGCCGCATCTTTCCTGGAGTCCTCAATCGGATTGCAATGCTGCTCCTAGTTTCGGGGGTTCTCGGGAATCTGACCGACCGGATTTTGCACGGCTACGTGGTTGATTTTCTCTTCTTCGACCTTGGATTTCCTCCGGCCAATCCCTGGCCTGCTTTCAATGTTGCAGACAGTTGTATCTGCGTGGCAGTCGTCCTCATGTTGCTCGCTTCCCTACAGGAAGAGTTCGCCAGACGCGCAAGCGCAAATTCCGCACACAAGGGGTAACCGAAAAAGCCAAAAAGGAGCGATCCTCAGCAGTGAGAGATGTCCGCTCGGTCGGGGGAACCACGGGGGGAATGGACCCCTCCCCCTCCTCTCCTCCCATGGTTCCCTTCGGCCCTCGGCAACCGCACCACTTGGGGCACCCTGCCCCAAGTGGCCCGCCTCCCGCGTTCAACCGAAACCCGTTTCAGTGGATGGGAATGTCGACCGCCTGCGATGCGGCTTTCTCCGTTTTTGGGATAGTGATGGTGAGCACGCCTTCGCGGAGAGTCGCCTTGGCCCGACTCACATCGACTCCGACGGGAAGTCCGAAAATCCGCTGAAACGATCCGTAGGATCTTTCCAACCGGTAGAACTCTCGCCCAACTTCCTCGGCCTCCGTTTTCTTTTCCCCGCTGATTTCCAGCATTCCGTTCCGGGTCGAAATTTTAATTTCAGACTTTGGAACCTGAGGCAGATCCGCCTTCAAAATATACTCCGTGTTGGATTCCTGAATATCGACGGAAGGGTAGCTATCTAAGCCCATCCCAGCCCATTCGGCCGCGGTCTCGGGCGCGTTTCGCGAGATTAACGAGCCCAATCTCTCCTCAATCGAGTCGAGTTTTCGCAGGAGGTTCGAACGGGTCGGTGCGGTGGCGTTAAATGGATTCCATTTGGTGAGTGTGTTCATAAGATTCTTCATTGATTCCGTTTTTGTTTTGGATTTTTTAAAATCCCCAAAAATAGGGGAGTCCAAGTGCCCCGTGTTCTCATCCAAGAGCGCCTCATGGGTTCTCCCGAGACGTTCTTCTCAAAAAAAGGCAGGCCTTCTCCTCCGTTACGGATGGAGCGGAAAATCGGATGAGTCGAAGGTGCGCAGAGTGGCGCATTTTAAAAACCCGAGTGTGGGAGTGTTCAGGAGGATAGGCGGTTCACCAGTTCCGTTCTCGAAATCGGAAGGCGCTGAAGGACGCGTTCTAAGGAAATGTGCGAAGGATGGCCGGGGGATGCGATTCCGAGAAGGCGAGCGAGTTCTGATTCGAAGTGTAACAAGGCCTTTAGACTCGCTGGGTTCTGATGGAGATAGCGGAGGGCGCGATTGAGGAGATCGAACAGTTCTGGGACTGGAGTTTCAGGCTCTGCAGATTTTTCTAGAAGTTCGACTGCGTAGGAAGCGAGAGCGAGGCGGGTAAAATCTCCTCGGAGGCCTTCAAATGTTTCAAGAAGGAGCGCGTCACGCAGGGAATGCAGGGGGCTAGATTTAGCGCTTTGGAATTGGATTTCACAGCGGTGGAAGAGGTCGAGTATTCCGGCTAAACGGTTTCTCGGGCGCAGAGCCCCCTTTGCCACTGTTTTAATCAGGCCGAATTCGGGAGTGATCCAAGTCACGATCAGGCTAGTTTCGGTGAGCCTGATTCTTCTGAGGAGGATGGCGACCGAGGTGTTCACCAGGGGAGGGGAGCTCGTTCTTGGGGTGCTGAGGGCGGTCGAGATGTTAAACTTTTCGGCCGAACTTTTTCTCAAGTTCCTGATAGCTGACCTGAATCATCGTAGGCCGGCCGTGGGGGCAGCAGTAGGGAAGTTCGCAAGCGAGAAGGTCTTCAATAAGTTTTGCGAGTTCAGGCTCCCTGAGGGTGTCATTGGCTTTGACGGCATGGCGGCAGACGGTCTTTGCGATCATGTCCTGACCGAGTCGTAGTCGCGCGCTGGCCGAGTTGGTATCGCGTAGATCGTCGAGAATATCGTGTAACAGTTGGCTGGGATCCTCGGTTTTGATGAAGGTGGGGAGGGCATCGATTTTGAAGGTCGAGGGTCCGAATGGTTCGAGACTGATGCCTGCTTTTTCAAGGAGGTCTGTATTTTGACGAATCCAGTCGGAGTCCTTGGGGCCGAGTTGGAAAGTGATTGGGAGGAGCAGGCGTTGGGAGGGAACACCGCCTTGAAGCATGCGGTTGTGCATTTGCTCGAAGAGAATTCTTTCGTGGGCTGCGTGTTGGTCTACCAGAACTAACCCGGAGCTGTTTTCCATTAGGACGTAAAGCTTCCCCAAAACGCCAAGGAACCGGAAATCCTCTTTGCGCGGGGAATGGGAAGTCGGGGAATTGTGGGGAGGGGCGGGAGG
>CANFNA010000144.1 GCA_947448395.1 Chthoniobacteraceae bacterium | reverse complement strand
TTCCTGTTGGGGACACTTTTTTGACGTTTGTTGTGGGAGGTTGGGGTGGGGCTACTGTTGGGCTTTCCTCGATTAACCGCGCTGACGCCTCGCAGAATGAGACCACCTCTTATCGAGGGTTTAAGGATAAAGAATGGTACGCGATTCGATTGCGAGTGGAGTCGGAGCGGATTCAGGCGTGGATCAAGGAAGAGCGCGTTGTGAATGTGGACATTCGGGGGAAAGAACTTGGATTGAGGCCAGGGGAGATTGAGATTTCGAAGCCGCTTGCGATTGCGACATTTCGAACTGAGGCCGAGTTTAGAAATCTTCGTCTGCGACGACTGACTTCCGGATCCTGAGATCATGGCCCGCGAATATGTGATCCGGCGCGCTGCGCCTCAGGGCCCGCGAATTGATTTTGCGGCCGAGTTAAACCCTCAGCAACTGGAGGCTGTCACGGCGCCGCCTGGGCCTTGTTTAGTATTGGCTGGGGCAGGGTCTGGAAAAACGAGGGTGCTGACTTACCGTGTGGCTTACCTTTTGGAGAATGGGGTTTCTGCGTCGCAGATATTGCTGCTCACTTTTACGAATAAAGCTTCCCGAGAGATGTTGGAACGAGTGGCCGCTTTGGGGGCGCAGGATCTGAGTGAGTTATGGGGGGGGACATTTCATTCCGTGGGGAATCGGATTTTGAGACGGTTTCCACGGGAGGCGGGATACGAGGAAGGATTCACGGTGATGGATCGCGAGGATGCGGAGGAGTTTGTGCAAGCAGCTCTGTTGGAGGGCGCGAAGGCTCGGAAGGCGGCTGATCTTCCGCTAAAAGCCTCTTTGGCTGCGGATATTTTAAGTTATTCGGTAAACGTCTGCAAAAGTGTGACTGATGCGATTCGCGAGCGCTTTCCGCAGGTGGAAGAGTATGCGGAGCTCTTGGAGCGGGTTGCCGTCGGGTATCATCAGCGGAAGCGGCAGGCAAATGCGCTGGATTTTGATGATTTGTTGCTCCGTACGGCGGATCTTTTGGAGAAGTGTCCGGAGATCGCGCAGGGGTATCAGAAGCAATTTCAATTTGTGTTAGTGGATGAGTATCAGGACACAAATCCACTGCAGAGTCGGCTGATTGATTTACTCTCAGCGCATCATCGAAATCTGATGGTGGTGGGAGATGATGCGCAGGCGATCTACTCTTGGCGCGGGGCGGATCACCGGAATATTTTGAGTTTTGAGAAGCGGTATCCTGGAGCGCGGGTTTACAAGGTGGAGACCAATTACCGAAGTACACCGGAGATTTTGAAAGTGGCGAATGCGACGCTGGATCAATTGGAGAAGGTGTATCGGAAGGAGTTGATTGCTGCGCGCAAGAGTGGGGAATTGCCAAAGGTCATTCCGGTCATGAGCGGGGGGCAACAGGCGAGGTTTATTGTTTCAAGGATGTTGGAGCTGTCTGATGAGGGCGTGGAGTGGAATCAAATGGCAGTGCTGTATCGGGCGCATTTTCATTCGATGGAGGTGCAGATGGAGATGACTCGGGCAGGCATTCCATTTCAGATCACGAGCGGTCTGCGGTTTTTTGAGCAGGCGCATATCAAGGATGTGGGGGCATTCCTGAAGTTTGTGGTGAACCCGAGGGATGAAGTCGCGTTTAAGCGAATGGTGAAATTGCTACCGGGAATCGGAGGGAGATCTGCGGACGCGTTGTGGAATGATTTGGCTCCGGTGGCGCGTGAAATCCAGTCGGCGAGGGAGCGTTCGGGTGCAGATGGGGTTGGGATTCCATCATTGGCAGATGCGTTGAGTAAGATGAAGGTTCCGGCGAAGGCAATGAGTGCGTGGAAACAACTTGGGCACACGCTGGAGGAGCTTCTTCCGAGTGGTCGCCCGGTAGCGCCGCTTCAAATGTTACAGAGCGTTCGGGATGCTGTGTATGACGATTATGCGCGATCCAAATTTCCGGACTACGATAACCGGCGTGAGGATTTGAATACGCTGGCGCAATTTGCGTCTCAGTACACTTCGGCGGAAGAGTTTTTGGATCAGATGGCGTTAATGGGAGCGACGGATCAAGAGGGGCATGGGGCTGGGGGGGACGGCGATGCGGTGACATTATCGAGTGTGCATCAGGCTAAGGGACTGGAATGGAAAGCGGTGTTTGTGGTGTGGCTAACTGAAGGGATGTTTCCTTCGCTGCGTTCGATGGGAAGTGAGGAGGCCTTGGAGGAAGAGCGTCGTCTGTTTTACGTGGCGGTGACGCGCGCTGAGGACGATTTGTATTTGTCTTGGCCGCTGATTCGCCGGAATGCAGGAGCCGCGGATGCAATGCAGCGGATATCGCCCTTTTTGCAGGGTATTGCGCCCGAGCTTTTGGAAGAGTGGCAAATTTCTGGGGGAATGAATTTTTGAAATGAATGTAGAGCTTGGAAAAAGAAACCGACTGAAGGTCTTGAAGGAAACCCCTCCGGGTTTGTTTTTGGAAGGAGGCGAACTTGGAGAAATCCTTCTACCGCGGAGATATGTAACTGGGGGGATGGAAGTAGGAGATACGTTGGACGTGTTTCTTTATCGGGACTCAGAGGATCGGCCTGTGGCGACCACCGAGGAGCCTTATGCTTATGTTGGAGAGTTTGGGATTTTCGAAGTGGTGGGGTTCACTCCGAATGTCGGCGCTTTTCTTGATTGGGGATTGAGCAAGGACCTGTTGTTGCCTCTCCGTGAACAAGCGCATCGAGTGCGTGTGGGGGAATGGATTGTTGCTGCGGTTGTTCTGGATGCTGTGAGTCATCGAATCGTGGCGAGCTCGAAGCTCTCCCGGCATTTGAATCGAACAGAGCCCACCTACCAAGAGGGTCAAGCTGTAAGGTTTCTTTTGGCAGAAAGAACGCCGCTCGGGTTTAAGGCGATCGTAGAAAACACCCACTGGGGTTTGCTGTATTCGAATGAGACGCCCGGAGAATGGGAGATTGGGCAATGGGTCGACGGATTCGTTCGTTTGGTGCGTCCAGATGGGAAAATTGACCTCTGTTTAGACCCGGCAGGGTATGAAAGGGTAGGGGGGCTCACGTTGCAAATCATCGCGGCTCTCAAGGGGGCTGGGGGGCGTATGGCCTTCAATGACAAGAGTTCTCCGGAGTCAATTCGAGCAACATTTTCGACGAGTAAGAAGGCTTTCAAACAGGCCCTGGGAGCTCTTCTGAAGGACGGGCGGATACGGTTTGCAGACTCCGGAATCGAATTGATCGAAGACTGAGCGAGGTGGGGGGGGGGCTGATTTTTTAGTTCGGTTTCAGTAACGCAAAGTTTTTGCGAGATACGACTGTGTGATAGGACTTTGTGGACCGTCAAAGATCAGCTTTGGCGGGCCGATTTCAGCGATGGTTCCTTGTGAGACGAGCGCAATGGTATCAGCAACTTGTCTGGCAAAGCCGAGTTCGTGAGTGACGAGGATAATATCGCGTCCGTCGTCGCGGAGTTCCTCGATCATTTGAAGCACTTCGGCGGTCATTTCGGGGTCGAGCGCTGAGGTCGGTTCGTCTAAGAGAACGAGATTTGGACGCGGGGCGATGGCACGAGCGATGGCGATGCGTTGGCGTTGTCCCCCGGAGAGTTGGGCGGGCTTCTGGTGAGCGTGTTTTTCGAGCTGAAACCGAACAAGAAGTTGTCGTGCGATTTCACTCGCCTCTGCGGGTGGCAGTCCGTGCACAACCTCCAATGGGAGCGTTATATTTCGGAAGGCGGTGAGGTGTGGGAAAAGATTAAACCCTTGGAATACAACGCCAATTTTTCGGCGGTAAAGAAGGAGTCCGAGTTCGGAGTCGGGTAAAGAAACATTGTTGATGCGGACGCTGCCGGAGTCGGGTTTTTCCAATCCTGCCAGGACTCGCAAAAGAGTCGATTTCCCACCTCCAGACGGCCCTAGGAGCACGAAAGACCGGGTGTTTTCAACCGTGAGACTGAGGGAATCCAGCGCACGGTGACTGCCGAGGATTTTGAGGAGGTGTTCGATTTCAAGTTTCATATCGAACGCGTTTTTCCATCCAACGGGTCCAGAGGGAGATTGGGAGGGTGAGGAGTAGGTAGCCTACGGCGAGAAGCAGATAGCTTTCAAAGTTACTGAAGGTGTAACTGGCAACATTTTTTGCGTTCTGGGTCAGCTCATTGAGTCCGATGATTGATAAGAGAGAAGAGTCTTTGATGAGAGAGACAAACTGACCTGCGAGCGGAGGAAGGATGGATCGAAGAGCCTGAGGAAAGATGACATGCCGGTAAGTTTGAGTTTTGGTGAGGCCAATCGCTTTTGCGGAATCGAGTTGAGACTGGCCGATGCTTTCAATCCCTCCACGAATGATTTCAGCGATGTAGGCGGCTGAAAATAAGGACAAGGCGAGGGTGCCTGCTACGTAACGGTTTTCGAGACGGGCGGCCTCAGCGATGATGTAGAAAAAGATGTAGATTTGGGCAAGCAGGGGTGTACCGCGGATGATTTCGACGTAGGTCTTTGAAAGGAACCGCAGGGGAAGAAATGCACTGCTTTGAGCGAGGGCCAACGCGAGGCCTCCCATGGAGCTTACGAGCAAAGAAGCGAGGGAGATAAGGAGTGTGGCCTTCCATCCATCCAAGAACAGGCGGTGATATTTGGAAATGGATTGCCAGTCCCAAGTTAAAGAGGATTGGCGCAACAAAAACAGAAGTGCGACGGCAATGATGGAAAAAACAACAAACCCGTTTAGGAGCGTCGCTATCGGGGAGACTCGATCGCCTTTGGAGGGGGCCCAAAGAATTTTGCGGAGGTAGTTGTGAGAAGGTTCTAACATTCGTTGTAGCGATTAAAAAACGAATGGGACGCCCAGTTTCTCGAAGGCTGCTTTTTGATCGGGGAGCCATTTTTCCGACAGTTCACGAAATCCGCCTCTTTGGCTAAAATCTTTGAGGAACTCATTCACTGAGTTGCGAAGGCCGTCGTTGCCTTTTCGGATTCCGATGGCCCAAGACTCTTCTTGAATAGGCGATAGCAGGGCGCGTGTGGTCACGGGATTTTGCTGCCAGTGTTTCAGGACGGACATTTGGTCGTAGAGAAATGCGTCTGCTTTCCCCTGAACGACTTCCAAAACGCAGGCAGACTCTCGATCTAGAACGAGAGTCTTGGCGGATCGGAGATGGTTTGTGGCGTAGAGGTGTCCTGTTGTGCCTTGTTTCACGGCGACGCGAACTCCTGGTTTTTCCAAATCGGCTGAATTTTGGATGGACGAACTTCTGCCGATCAACAGGCAGAGCCCGGTTTTCAAATAGGGAATGGAGAAATCAATTGAGACCTCCCTCTCTTGGGTTGCGGTCATTGAGGAAAGGATGAGGTCGATTTTGCCGGTCTTTAAGGAGGGGATGAGACCGTCGAAGGGTAGGTTTCGGATTTCGACTTCGCGGCTGAGAGATCGACCCAAGGCGTGGGCGATATCGACGCTGATTCCGGAGGGATTTCCTTTGGGATCAGCCATTTCAAATGGGGGATAGGCGAGTTCCATGCCCACGATGAGGGGCTTTTGGGAAGCGGCGCATGAGAGGTTGAATCCGAGAAGGAAGAAGAAGATTGCGGAGAGGAAGTGGCGCATGGGGAAAAACGACGTTGCGAGGAAAGGATAGGGAGACAGCACGAAAGGGCTGAAAATGGGATTTGTCAGAACTTTGACAAATGAGGGCTTATAGATTAACGTTATTTAACATTTCAGAGAGACTTAATTGTTATGAATTAATCCTTTCACCTCTGAAGTGTTACTTGTGACTAACAGTTTAATCAGAGTTTTGCTGATGCTCAGTATTTTCCTTGGGATTGCAGGGTGCGGAAAGGAGGATCTCAAAGGGAGTGAGGCAACTACACCGACTGAGATGCTTCAGATTTATAAGGAAAAAGTGGACGTTGGAATTCCGGTCAGGAAAGCACGGGAGTTGATGATGGCGGATGGGTTTCAGGTGACGGAGGAGAGTGGTGCGAAGTGGAGAGGAAAGTTGGTGAAATCATTTTTACGCTGCACGCGGGACGATGGGCAGATTGTTAAAAGAAGGTGGGAAATTGCCATTATTCACGATGGTGAAGCGGTGACGGCCGTGGATCTTCGGTCGGCAACGGTGTATCCCTGAGGCCTGAGATCAAATTCAGGACCGGAATTGAGACTCTGAGCTAACGAAAAGCGGTTTACAGTGGGGCAAAATATTGGCGGGTTCCAGCAGCAAGTTGCTACGGGTCATGGTGCTGCAAGTAAAACCAGGGAAGCATCGCCGATGCTAAACTGTATCAACATCCATCTCCTTTTCCCGAGCTTTGATGGTCTAAATCCCGATCACTGGATAAGTTTGCATCCCGACCGAACCGAGACGAGCGGACTTGGGGGGGGCAGATTTCCTAACTATGGGTTGTGAGTCATGCCTATGCCATTGAACTGGAATTTGTACGATCAGTACTTCAAGACTTCTGAGAGACAGAGACAACCGATTGAGCAGCGAACCAAGGAGGCTCTCGAGGTTGAGGTCGCGAGCCTTCTCAACCTGTTGCCGGATAGGAAGCAAACCGTTTGGGGGGAATGTTCAATACCTGGGTGTTATGGGATAGTGATTCGGTTGCCTTCCGATCTGCGCCACCGCTGGAACCCGAACGGAGCTCGATCGCTGGGTTTGAAGGTGTTTCACCCGGATGGCTTTGGAAAAAGCGCGCGGGATTTGGTTCCGTTTCACACGAAGGTGCGGCACCGGTATCCTGGGTTGCCGAGCTCTCAAGTGCAGGAGGTCTATGATGGTGGGCAGTTTGAAAATAGTCTGCCGGGAGAAGCGGGACCCCGGTGGTACTTGATTCAGGAATGGATTGAGGGCGAGACTTGGGACGAAGTGTTGCAGCGCAGTCCGCTGGGAATTGATACGGGGGAGGCGTTGATCCGGAGTTTGTTTGAAGGCATTGTTTTTCCTCTTTGGGAGAGGGGCGTGATATGGTGGGACATCCGGAGCAATAATTATTGCGTCCGCGAGTGTGCAAAAGGAGTTGAAGTTGTGATGATTGATACCGACTCGCTGGCGGCCTACAGGGACGAAATTTTGCTTACACCGGAATCTCATCTGAAACGCGACGCCAAGAAGGGAACTGGAGTAAAAAGGTTGCGAACCATGATTCGAAATCTTTCTGAGGCGGTATTAAGGGGGCAGGGGGCTAGGGCCAGAAGTTCCAACGCGACGAAAAGCGGGGAGGAGGAGAGAATGAATGCCTTTCTTGCCACGTTGGCCCATCCGGGACCGCTCCGGCGCGAGTCCGCGCAAATTGAACTCGAGCGAATGCTGAAATTCCTTAAGGAGAATGTGTGGTGTTTTTAGCTTGGAGCTGTTGCTTTTATTTGAGGGGGGACAGGAAGGTAAATGGAGATTTCGCTATAAGTGGATTCGTAAATCGCACCCTAAAGGTTAAGGCGTGTTGCAGATTAAAAAATTATGAGCCTCAGGGAACAGATTCTCAGTTATATCCAAGGTCTTTCGGAGCTCACTGACGAACACCTCGCTGAGGTTGAGGCCGTATGTAAAAGCGAGGAATCACTGTTTATCTCCCCTATCGACGGGTTTTCTGACCTTGTCGCAGTTGCGCTTTCAGAACACCGGGGACGGTATCTTTTTCTTGGGGTCTCTTCGCTATCGAATGAGGCTGCCAGAGCTCTTGGAGAATACAATGGAACTCTAGTCTTGGATTGGTTGCCATTTCTATCCCTAGAGGTGGCGCAAGGTCTGGCGATGCATAAAGGTGAACTTCACCTAAACGGAATTAGGTCCCTGCCCGGAGAGGTGGCTCGTGCGCTTTGCGGGGTGGGGGGGACAGTGGATCA
>CANFNA010000143.1 GCA_947448395.1 Chthoniobacteraceae bacterium | reverse complement strand
GGTCGTTCACATCGCCATTCAACAGGGAGAACTCGCCGCGCGAAACGCCCACAGTCTCCTTCGAAATTCCGAGACAAGCCTCGAACACATCGACTATCGCCTCAAGCTTTTCGCCGTTTTTTCAAACCCGGGAGTCGCCACCGTTGGTCTCTCAGAAAAAGAGTCCGCAAAACTCAAAATCCCTACGCGCTCGGCCTCTTACCCGTTTGGAGATCATGGAAAATCAATGCTCGAAGGCCATACAGACGGTTTTGTGAAACTCACTGTTCACGAAGAAAGCCGCGAAATCCTGGGAGGCGCCGTAGTCGGCCCCGAAGCCTCTGAACTCATCCATGAGATCGTGGTCGCAATGGCCTTCCGAGCCACCGCCGGAGCCCTCGCCCAAATTCCGCATTATCACCCCACCCTTAGCGAGATCTGGACGTATCCCGCAGAGGAACTGGCGTAAATTGACTAGCGGACGCCCTCTTCACGCAAAGGCTCTTTCCTAAACCCCTACCAAAAGTCACTCATTGCCTGAGGGTGAGCTTGAGTGAAGGCGGTTCTCGGTTAGGGCTGCAGGTAGGGATTGGTCGCCCGCTCCGTGCCAATCGTCGTCGCCGGACCATGACCGGGCAGGACCTTCACCCGATCCTCCAAAACGAAGAGCTTGCTCCGAATCCCTCCGAGCAACAATTCACGATCGCCCCCCGGGAGATCCCAGCGTCCAACGCCCCCAGCAAAGAGCACGTCACCGCCAAATAAAATCCTCTCCCCTTTGTGCAGAAAGCAAAGCGACCCAGGACAATGCCCGGGAACATAAAGCACCTGAAACTCAAGTCCTCCCAAAGTCACAGAGGCCGTTTGGTCCAAAAACGTCCCAGGTTGAATCGGATTCACCTCCCAGGGCATCCCAATACGCTTGTAGAAACTTGCGTCCGTCACCATTGGCTCCGTCTCAGGATGATAAAGCACCTCACAGGCATGCTCCTTTTGAATTTGCGCCACATCCCACACATGATCGATATGTCCATGGGTCAGGAGGAGAGTTTCCACTTTGAGCCCGCGCGTTTGAAGCCATTGAGCAGCGCCCTCGGGAGCATCCACTAACAAGCGAGCTTCGGGTAAGTAGAAGCAATTTGTTTCAAACAAACCACCGGTGTAAGAGTCAATATGCACGGTACTCCCATCGTTGCTAGGACCGGTCTGGGTCAAACACGATTCGCGGCGTCCTTTTCAGAAAGCTGCGAGTTTTCATCATTTTCGTTCCCCTTTTTCAGCGCGTTCCCCCGTAGAGAGGGGAAAGCTCCTTTGCCTCTAAGAGGTTTTTATGCCACGTTCATCCTACCAAAAGGCTTCCGTCTACAAGCGCCGGCGATTTCTCCCGCCCGCCGGCCTTCACTCCTCGGTCGCCCCAACGGCTAATTTTACAAGCACCTCGGACTAATCTCCCTGAAAGACCTTTCCACAGTCACTCAAATCTCTTCCGATGAAGTTTTCCCGATCCCTGCGCCTGCCTTTGACGGCTTTGTGCTTCTTTTCCTCGCTCGGAATCGGAGCCAATGAACCGGACCCGGGTCAAATCACGATTTCGGTGGCTCGGATGTTTGAGAACATCCACTACTCCCACCAACGACTCGATACTGCGCTCTCTCAAAAGCTCCTGCGCAACTATTTAGAGGCTCTCGACTACAATCATTTCTTCTTCACCCAAGAGGATGTTGACCGGTTCACCGCCGAATGGGGGACAAAGCTCGACGACGAAATCTTGAACGGCCGGACTTTGGTCGCTTACCAGATTCACGACGTCTTCCGTCAGAGAGTCGAAGCGCGTATCGGTCATGCCAAGGCGTTGCTGCAAACCACTCTAGCCTTCGACACTCAGGAAACGGTTGAGATCAACCGCCAAAAATCTCCATGGCCCGCCAACGAGGAAGCCGCCAAAGAGGTCTGGAGAAACCGAGTCATTTCGGAGCTGTTGCAAGAACGTCTTGGCAACCAAAAATCAGAGGCACTGAAAACAGAGAGAGCAAACAAAGCAAAGGCGGCCCAACCCCAACCCTCTGGACCAAGCTCTGCCGACGCGCCGCCGTCAAAGCCAAGTCAACCTAACCCAGAGAAGGTGGTCGGAAAACGCTATGACCAGTTCTTAAAAAATATTCAGGAAGAAACCTCTGAGGACGTCCTCCGAACATTCCTCCAATGCCTCGCGCTGACCTACGACCCTCACTCCGACTACATGAACAAGGCGGATTTGGAGCAGTTCAGCATTAACATGCGGTTAGCCCTTTTTGGGATAGGCGCAAAACTTCGTGCAGAAGACGGGTTCGCAAAGATTATCGAATTAGTTCCAGGCGGCCCGGCACTCAAGTCTGGCAAGATCAAGGTAGGCGACCGCATCGTAGGGGTTGCACAGGACACCAAGGAGTTCGTGGACTGCGTTGATCTCAAACTCGACAAGGTTGTCGCCATGATCCGAGGAAAAAAGGATTCCATCGTCCGCCTCCAACTCATTCCGGTGGACGCCACGGATCCCACACTAAGATCGGTCGTCGAAATACGCAGAGAAGAAGTTAAATTGAAGGACGAAGAGGCGCGGGCCGAGCTCATTGAACTCACTAAGCCTAATGGCCAGACGGTGAAGTTGGGATGGATTGTACTCCCTTCTTTCTACGGAGATCCTGACCGCTCTTCGAATCTCCATGCAAAGAGCACCACACGGGATGTCCTCTCGCTGATTCAGCGCCTGAGGCAGGAAGGCATTCAAGGATTGGTGATGGATCTGCGGCGAGACGGCGGTGGATTTCTGGATGAGGCAGTGAGTCTATCGGGGCTCTTCATCAAGAAGGGTCCGGTCGTTCAAGTACGGAGTTGGAATGGCGAATCGACTATCCTTCGAGATAAAGACCCAAAACTGGAGTACGACGGACCAATGGTGGTTTTGGTGAACCGTCAAAGCGCCTCCGCAAGCGAGATTTTTGCCGGAGCGATGCAAGATTACCGGCGCGCCGTGATAGTTGGAGACTCAAAGACTTTTGGGAAGGGCACCGTTCAGCAGCTGATCGAGTTGAGCAGAGCCCTGCCCATGTTTTCCTCATCTGGGAACGATGCAGGCGCAGCGAAACTCACTATCCAGAAGTTTTACCGGATCGCTGGGGGATCGACTCAGTTGAAAGGGGTGGAGAGCGACATCGTTCTGCCCTCCATTTTCGACCAACCCGAACTTGGGGAGGATTCTCTGAAGGAACCGCTTCCCTACGACACCGTTAACTCTCTGGATTTTGACAAGTGGGACAAACCCCTCCACTTGGATGAATTGCGTCGCCGCAGTGAGGCACGTATCCCGCTGAACCCCGAGTTCGCTTACGTTCAGGAAGATCTGAGTCGGATCAGAACCCGAACAGCGGAGAACAAAATCTCCATCAACGAGAGCGTTCGCAAGGCGGAGATCGAGGAGGATAAAGCTCGGAAGGAAATGCGGGATCAGCAAAGGAAAGCCACTCCAAAACCCAAAGAACCGCGAGCCTTCCGAATCAGTTTGGACAGTGCGTCAAAGAAGGAATTGGTCCCCATTCGGTTCGTCGAGTCGAAGGAGGAGAAGGAGTCCAAAGAGTATGGCTCCGACAAGGGACGATCGCTGAACAGTCCCTTCGACATCGAGGAGCCACCGACCGATTCATCTTCAGAGCCCGTGGCAGACAAGGACGGCAAGCTGGTAGTCAAGGCGAGTCCTTTCCGTTTCGATCCGGTGAAAACCGAGACATTTAACATTCTCGCAGACCTCGTTGAACTATCGAAGACGGAGCAACCGACCACCGTTCGCAAACGCTAACCCTAAGGTTGGTCAAGAGGGCCAGGGTTCGATGATCCCAGCTCCCGCGCCTGCCATCCGCTTAATCCCTTGTCCCCTGTCTCATCCACAGGGGATCCCCCTCAGAAGATGAGAGGGAATCAGGCTAGAATCTTGCCCCGCCGCATTGCCCCTCGGAACCAAGCGACTCAAAGAACAACTCCGTCTTGAGGGACGGGCACACAGGAGCAAAATAAATTTCGATCGCCCCAAACGTTGTCAATCCGTGCAACCGGAGGCCAGAACTTGTTATCTCGAACCCATTCCGCAGGATAGGCTGCCTGCTCCCTTGAATAAGGACGATCCCAGCGATCCGAGCAGACCATAGAAGCGGGATGCGGTGCGTTTTTTAGAAGATTGTTCAGCGGGTCCACTCGCCCCTCTTCTACCGCCGTCAACTCTGCATGAATGGCTATCATCGCTTCACAGAAACAGTCTAATTCGGTCAGTGACTCACTCTCTGTTGGCTCCACCATCAAGGTCCCAGCCACCGGCCAACTCAATGTCGGAGCGTGAAATCCGTAGTCCATCAATCGTTTAGCAACGTCTTCCGCCGTCGATTTTTTGAATCCACGTAAATCGAGAATGCATTCGTGCGCCACCCGTTCCGATTTTCCTCGGAACAAGACGGGGTAAAACGGACTCAACCGGGCCGCAATATAGTTGGCATTCAAAATTGCCAAGCAGGTCGCCCCAAACAATCCATCAGGCCCCATCATCCTCAGGTACATCCAAGGAATCACGAGAATCAGTGCACTCCCATGAGGAGCGGCTGAAATCGCACCAACCGGAGCCCCGTCCTTGCGACTCGGCAGGAAGGGAGCCAAATGAGCCGCCACCCCGATGGGCCCGACGCCAGGCCCTCCGCCCCCATGCGGAATACAGAAAGTCTTGTGAAGATTCAGGTGGCAAACATCCGCACCAAAGTCTCCCGGCCGACACACCGCCACCTGAGCATTCAAGTTTGCCCCATCCATGTAAACCTGTCCTCCATGCCTGTGAATCAATTCACAAATCTCCCGAATACCCTCCTCAAAAACTCCATGAGTACTCGGATAAGTGACCATCAAGGCAGCCAGATTCGCTGAATGCGCCAGCGCTTTCGCCTGCAGATCATCCGTGTCAATATTACCGCTCGCATCACAAGAAACGGCAACCACACGCATCCCTGCCATCACCGCACTCGCTGGATTGGTGCCATGCGCACTCACGGGAATTAGACAAACGTCACGGTGCGCCTCTCCCCTTGAACGATGAAACGCTCGAATCGCTAACAACCCTGCATACTCCCCTTGTGAGCCCGCATTCGGCTCCAGCGAGACTCTGGCAAACCCCGTGATCTCTGAGAGCCATTTTTCCAAATCTGCGATCAATCGCGAAAAACCAACCGCCTGCTCAGGAGGACAAAACGGGTGGAGATTCGCAAACTCCGGCCAGCTAACAGCCACCATTTCGCTCGCCGCGTTAAGCTTCATTGTGCAAGACCCAAGCGGAATCATGGAATGCACCAGCGATAAATCCTTCGATTCCAATTTGCGAATATACCGAAGCATCTCCGTTTCCGTCCGATGCAAATGGAATACTGGGTGTTGGAGATAAGCGGACTCCCGCGTCTCGATCTGCCCTAAGCCTAAGGATTCTCCGCCAACCCCTCTCCCCGCCGACTCAATCAGACTCCGCACATCCGCGTCGGAGGTCGTTTCGTCAAGACTCACAGAAACCCCAATGTCCACGGTTCGTAAATTTAACCCACACCCGAGTGCTCTCAAAACCCAAGCGTCCCGTTCGGCCGGAGCCAAAAGAACGGTAACGGTGTCAAAGAAAGCCCCTCCAAGCAACCGATGCCCCGCCGCCGCCAATCCCTCAGCCAACATGCGCGCCTTTTTATGAATCCCGCGCGCAATTGCACGCAGCCCGTCCGGTCCGTGGTAGACCGCATACATCGAGGCCATCACAGCCAGTAAAACCTGTGCCGTGCAAATATTGCTAGTCGCCTTGTCTCGGCGGATGTGCTGCTCCCGCGTTTGTAAAGATAAGCGGTAGGCGGGGTTTCCAACAGCGTCTTTAGACACCCCAATCAACCGCCCAGGCAAGAGCCTCTTATAAGATTCCCGAGTCGCAATATATGCTGCATGCGGACCACCAAAGCCCATCGGAACGCCAAAGCGTTGCATCGATCCCACTGCAATATCCGCCCCCCATTCTCCCGGCGGGCGGATCAAGGTCAGCGATAAAGGATCCGCTGCGGCAATCACCAACGCCCCAACTCCATGCGCACGCTCCGCCATTTTTTCGAAATCACGAATCCCCCCAAGCGTGCCGGGAACCTGAACCAATACCGCAAAGACCCCGGCTCCAAATTCCGCGTCCAGAGCATCCCCAATCTGAACCCCCCAGCCCAGTGCTTCCGCCCGCGTTCTCACCAACGCCAACGTCTGAGGATGACAGTCCCTATCCACAAACACGGTCTCGATCCGCCCCGCTTTGCAAGCTGCCGCAGCCATCGCTATGGCCTCCGCAGCCGCCGTTCCCTCATCCAGAAGAGAGGCGTTCGATACGTCCAACCCTGTTAAGTCGGTGACAAGGGTCTGGAAATTAATCAACGCCTCCAAGCGCCCCTGTGCAATCTCCGCCTGATAGGGCGTGTACGCCGTATACCACGCGGGATTCTCGAGAATGCATCGCTGAATCACCGAAGGGGTCACACAACCGTGATAACCTTGGCCAAGAAAGTTCTTAAAAACACGGTTTTGCGAAGCAATGCCCCGCAGTTCCCTAATCGCGTCATGCTCACCCAGCGCCGTTGGAATATTCAGCCCTTTCGCGAACCGAATCTCCGAGGGAACCGTCTCACTAATTAATTGCTCAAGCGATGCCACCCCGATGCGTTGCAGCATGACCCCACATTCCACCTCCGAAGACCCCAGATGACGCGGAACAAAGGAGTCCAGAGGGGCGGAGTCCACACCAAACCTTAAGGGAGCGAAGGAGCCAGATTGCGACATCTCTTCAAGATGAACGCCCCACCCCTGACTGTTCAAGCCACGACGAAAAACAGCGCTCTCTCAGCCTAAGAAAAAAGCCCCATTCCAGTGGCTCTCCTGCCATTCTAAGTCCAATAGCCTAAGGGCTGATAAAAGGGAGGTTGCCCTAGGAATCCCCCAAATTCTTTAGCGAGCAGCGGCAGCCGCAGCCGTTTGCATTCCAGCCAGCAAATTAATCAAGGGAGGTGGCTCTATCACGTTAATCGCTATTTTCCGAGCATCCCCCACGAAGCGATTCCGAAGGTTCGCAATCCAACGATCATCGAGCATGACTCCACGGTTCACCATCTTAAGGTGATGGTTATTCGGCATTGAAACCGCCTCTGCAGTCACGTCTCGCGGACGAAGTGATTCAATCGTTTTGCGAACAATCGGACTGGCATACACAAACATCGTCACGCAAAAGACCGCTCCATTGACATCAACAACCAACCGCACCCGATCCTGAAGGTGGGCATTCAGGCGGTCTAAATTTGAACTCGCCACGGCTTTTGGAACTGTCGGGGTCAAAGCATCATGTCCCTCCGCTTGAAAAGCCGCTTTGATACCCCCTTGAATCAAATTAACAATCTCCCCAAGAGTGTCTGAAGCGTCCGCAGGGCAATCAGGAGGAACCCCAGTCAACCGCTCAAACAGCTGCATCCCAGTAGAGCGCTCTGCCTCCACTAAAAAATCAACCCATACGGAACAGTTCGGCGCCACAATACAACACCACGAAGCATAATTCGTCTTCGACGGATCAAAAACGTGCTGGCTACCAGCCTGAACAGACCCAAATCCCATGCCGGAAACGGATTCAATGATCAAGGTCGAGGCCTTGCTCAGCGCTGAAAACCTCTGAAATTTGGCATTCAGAGTCGACCCTGAGCTCCTCACGGTTGGATCCGTCGGCTCCATCGCCTCGGTTGGCTCCACATCGAGCGCACGAGATGCAATCGCAGCCATCTTCAACAGGACTCTACAAACGGCCTGAGCACGGGCGCGAATCACCTCAGGAGATGTCGGCAGCACTAAGACATCAGCCG
>CANFNA010000142.1 GCA_947448395.1 Chthoniobacteraceae bacterium | reverse complement strand
CCATCCGAACCTCCCCCTTGATCTCCGGCCCCCCAATAGTGCCTCCAACCGTCAAATCCACCAATACCTTGCCGGCTGCGTTCGAAAGTAAAATCCCCTCGCCTCCCGTCCCCAGCTTCAATTGAAGCTTTGCGCGCTTCAAAAACTCCGGCCCAACCGGCACCGCCAACTGGCGAGCAGAAGCCGGTTCCGCCCAAAACCAGCGTAAATCCGGCCCCACCCCCAAATCCACTCCGCCCAAAACCACATCCCCTCCGAAGCTCCACTGCGACAACGGCCCCTTGAGCTGAAAATCAGCACGCCCCTCAACCGCAATTCCGGCTCCCGAATTTGACGGCAACGCCGACGCGGTTCCGAAAACGCCCTCAAGCAACCCCGCCCATCGCGCCTTCGCACAAGCCACATGGACATTCCACTCCGGTTCAGCCCCCCCCTCTTTCCATTCCAAAAATCCTTCCCCCTCGTACCGCCCTGACAAGCCAGTCCACCCCAAACGAGACGCTTCCAACCGGCGTTCCTTCCATTCCAAATCCATCCCAATTTCTGAAACCACCTGATTTTCGACCAACCAAGCCCCCTTCTTCAGAGAGACACGTCCTGTTCCCTTCCAATCCCTCAATACGCCCTCCGTCTCCCAGTCTCCAGTTAACTCCCCCTGCAAACCATCCGGAATCCACGGCAAACGTCCCAACTCTGCCAACTCCAACCGGTCCAACCGTAAACGCATCTCCACTGGCAACTCCGGTCCAACAATCCGATCCCAGTCCAAAGCCGGCCATCCAGCCCAAATCGCATTCGGAATCCGCAGCTCCCCCTCGGCTGCAATGCGCTCGCCCTGCTTAAAACGCAACCCTTCCAATCGGGCCCCGGTCAAACCCGCCACCAATTTCCCCCTCAAAGACACCCGATCATCCCCAATCCCCAAAGTCTCAAACTCCACACCCGTCTTCCCATACTTCCCCTCAAATTCTCCACGCAACGGATGCGGCCAACTCCCTCGGGCCTTGATCGGACGAAGCCCCTCAAAGCGGCCTTGGAGTCGCCCCTCATGAAGTCCCGACACGCCCTTTCCACTCCACTCCAAATGCGCCTCCCCAAGCATAGGTTCCGGAGCCAGCGGCGGTTGAAATAAGTCCGCATAGTTCCCCAGATTACCCACCGCCGCTCGGAACTCTCCGTCATACCACCACCCATCCCCAACATGCACCACCCCCTTCGCTTTCACTAAATCCGCTCGGTTCAGCAACTGCGCACTCAAAATGCGAATATCGTTACCCTCCAGCTTCACAGCCGCATTCAGCTCCTCAATCGGCGCCTTCCGCCACATCAGCTTGGAACCCGTCAAAATTAACGCCCCTCCTAGGACTCCCCCCTGACTCCGCACAGCCCCATCCACCGTTAATGCACCCGCCGTGTACTTGAACTCCGGCAACAATAACGCAGAGAGCTCAGTTAAATTTCCAATCCGCGCCGTAACGTTCATCCCAAAGTCCGCCTTCCACCAAGACACCCCGGCTCCGGGCAAAAGCATGTCACCGCTCAACTGCAGCTCGTTGTGCCCTTGCCGCAACGCAAACTCTGGCACCTGAATCCGGCGATCCATCAACGTTGCCCCCACCACCAACGAGTCCCACTGCCGACTTTCCCACTGAAAATTCCGAGCTTCCAAGCGCAGAGAAGCGGAGCCTCGGCTCAGCGCCCGCGGAGACCCCCGAAAATTAAACTTCCCCTCCTCCAACACGCCCCCAGCCGCCTCGGTAACCCCCAAAAAACTGGCCAAGGGCGCCACCCCCAACTTCGAAAACGTCCCACTAGCCTCCAACGGCTCCTCGGAAGACTCCGGAAACGCCGCCCCGCGAACCCTCAACTCTCCCCCAAACGCCCTTACATGCATCTCAGCCGTAATTTTCCCATCCCCTTCCCCGATCAAATCCAAAAGCAACGTATCCACCAGAACCCCCTCCATCACTTGCAACTGCCCCAGCTGAATCCGTCCCCCTTGCAAGGAAGTCCGCGCCTTAAGATCCCGAAAACTGCGCTCCCACTCTCCCGCCTTCACCCCAAATTTCCCAAGCTTCAATTCTCCTGGCGCCACTTCACTCAATTCCAACGAACTCTCCTCAAACCGCCACTGCGTCGCACCACTCTTCACCAAGCCACTGGTTAACTCAAAAATAATCCGATTCGGCAACGGCCACGCAAAAGGCAACTTCCAGCTCAAAAGCTCTTGAGATCGACTCCTCTCAAAGATCTTCCCCGCCTGCGTCCATTCAAATTTGAGCCCTTTCACCTCCAAAAAATCACAGACCCGACTGGCTGTGGCTCGATGCAACAGGTTCTCCCACTTGAATCGTACCTCCACCCATTCCGCTTCCGCCACCAATGCCCCCCCCATCAGCCCCTCACTGCTCCAGCGCACCCTCTCCAAAATAATCGGCTCCCACACAGATCCCCGCATCCCACCCAATCTGACAAAACTTCCCTGACGAACGCCTTCCTCCTGCAAAACCAACCAAACACACGTCCGGAAAACAGGGGGAATGAGCAGCGTCGAAATCAGGAGAACCAACAAAATAACCACCTTCAGAAGACGACGCTTCGGGCGGGGTTGAACTGGGGTTGCAGGCGAAACGGACGGAGAAGCCGGGGTAGACACAGGAGAAAACGGGGAAAAAGGAATCTCACCATGCCAGAACCTCGCCAAAAAGGCGAAACCTCACTTCCACGGTCCCACGCACGCAACCGTTAGCTCAAGGTTCACCCATTTTACCCGCAACCTTCGCAACAAAGCGGTGTTTCCTAAACAGCATCACAGAATGCCATCCATTCTACCCCATCTTTCCACGATGAGAACGTCCCGCCTCTTTCTTCTGCTGAGCAGCCCTGCGCTCCTGCTATTCGCCTCGGTTTTCTCCGCAAATGCAAAACCGAAAAAGGACGCCGCACCTGCCACTGCGGAGGGATCAAAACCAGCGCTGGTTCACACCATCCCCACCTCTCCATGGCACACTTGGAGCGATCCGAATGGCGCGAAAGTGGATGCAGAACTGCTCTCTCTGGATGGGACCCACGTCATCGTCCGAACCAAAGACGGCCAATCTTACCGACTCAACCTGACTCGACTCGTTCCTGGGGACCGCGTGTTTGCGGAAAAAGCCAAAGCGCTTCTTCCAGGCTCCAAAGTCCCCGTCAAACAGGCAGCAGCCAAGATCGATGCCCTAGTCCGGACGGGCCTTCAAAAAGCCTCCCTCTCAGCCAATCCGCCAATCGCGGATGAACCTTTCGTAAGAAGGCTCTATCTCGATGTTGCCGGACGCATCCCGACCGCTGGGGAAGTCTTTGAGTACGTCCACAGTTCTGATCCCGAAAAACGCGCCAAACTCATCGACCGTCTGCTGGCTTCAGAAGGTTACCAATCGCAGATGTTCAATTGGATGGCCGACATGCTCCGTCTCACGGACGACTATGGAAAGGGCGTTCGTTCGTATGTGTATCAGGAATGGATCAAAGACGAGATCGCCGCCAACCGCCATTGGGACACCTTTGTCTATCAACTCATGACGGCAGAAGGGCGCATCTCAAGCACTGGGCCCGTCGGCTATTTGCTCAGGGACAGAGGAATGCCCCTCGATAACCTGTCCAACACGCTCACCACCTTCCTTGGCGCAAACGTCGCCTGCGCCCAATGCCACGATCATCCGATGGCCTCTTGGACAGAACGCAACTTTTACGAAATGGCGGCGTTTTTCGGCGCAACCGAACAAGGGTTTAGTAAGGCAAAGGGCGTTGCCAAAGGCGCCATCGACAAGAAACTCGCACTCAAACTCGCCGCACCGCATCAGGCCCGTGTTGAGAACCTAACCAAAGTCACCACCACCTTCCCCAAAGACTACAAATACGACGACGCAAAACCCGGCGACCCCGTCCATCCAAAGCTGATCACATGGAACACGTCCGACGCCAAAAGCCCCGCCTATCTCGGCGCCAGCACGGATAACGCCACCCAACTCCGAGAACGCTTCGCAGTGTGGTTGACCCACCCCGAGAATCCACGTTTCGCCGTCACTATCGCCAATCGAATTTGGAAAAAGCTCTTCGGACTCGCCGTTCAAGAACCCGTCACGGATCTCGACGATCTCAAACAAGCATCCAATCCGGCTCTCCTGCAATACTTGGGCGAAGAAATGAAACGCGTGCACTTCGATCTCCGCGAATTTCAACGCATCATTCTTAATAGCGCCACTTATCAGGCCGAATCCAGCCCCACCCCAAATCTGGAAAAAGGCCCTTACCTATTCCCAGGCCCCGTCCTCCGCCGTCTCTCGGGCGAACAAATCTGGGACTCCATCCTCGCACTCGTTATCGGACCTGAACTGGATCGCTTTAAATTAAAGCGCGCCGACGACATACGAAAACTCGACATCCCACAGGAGCAACTCACCGCCGAGATTATCACCGCCAAAGCCAACGAACTTGGTCTTCTCTCAAAGGGAGGAAAGAAAAATCTCTCCATCGGGAAAGGCGGAGGAAATGTCAACGAAGACGACTTTGAGGGGGGAAAACCACCGCATTTTGAGGGCGTCATGATGGCCCGCGCTTCCGAACTGACTCAACCCTCCAAGGAATCTCATTTCCTCAGAAACTTCGGCCAATCCGACCGACAAATAGCCGACTCCAATTCCACCGAAGGGGGAGTTCCTCAAATCCTCATGCTCATGAACGGGCAAATTCAAAAGATCGTCGGCAGCGAAAAAGCCCTCGTCTTGCGAGAGACAAACAAACTCCAAAAAACCGAGGACCAAATCCGCTATCTGTACCTGAGTTTTCTCGGAAGGATGCCTTCAGAGTCAGACATCAGTACCACCCGCGCAATGATGACCTCCGGCCTCACCTCCAAGGATCTCACTTGGGTCTTTCTCAATACCCGCGAGTTCCTCTTCGTCCAGTAACCCAATCCCATCTCACTCTCCCCGACCATGCGCGATCCACTTCTCTCTCTTGATTCGTATTCACGCCGCCTTTTCCTCGAACGCTGCGCCCACGCAGCCTTCGGACTGAGCGTCCTGCCCGCTTTCGGAGCGGATCCCCAGTCGTCCTCGTCCCCGTCAAAATCCGCCGCTGCTCCAAGCGCATCACCCTCCACCGGCCCAGGCTTCGGATCTGCCAAGCGCGTGATCTTCCTCCAACTCCGCGGAGGAATGAGCCACATCGACACATTCGATCCGAAACAAGGCGCCTCCAAAGGCCCGAAGGGAGCGATCTCCACCAAGGGCCATTTTCAAGTCTCAGAGTTCCTTCCAAAAACAGCCGAAATCGCCGACAAGATTTGCGTCATTCGCTCCATGACCGCCAAGGTCGGCGTACACGCTTCCGCCACCTATCTCATGCGCACCGGTTACGAGCAGCGCGGGACCATCAAACATCCAATGCTCGGCGCGTGGGCCCAACATTACTTGGGAGCCAGTCATGAGACACTCCCCTCCTCCGTCGCCATCAATCACAACGCTGAACACGGCAATGGCTTCTTTCCTGCCGTGTTCAGTCCCCTTCCCATCATCGATCCCGATGCAGGACTCCAATTTTCAGTTCCCTACGCCGGCATGAAAATGGTGGAGGACCGCTTGAAGCTCGTGAACCAAATCGACTCCACGTTCCGGCAGCGTTTTCCGGATGAAAATGTCAGCGCCTACAATGATTTCTACGAGAATACCGTGCGACTGATGAAGAGCACCGAACTCAAGGCGTTCAATATCGGTGAGGAACCCGAATCCCTAAAGCAAAGCTACGGCAGCTCAAAGCTCGGTCGCGGCTGCCTTTTGGCCAGGCGTCTCATCGAACACGGCGTTCGTTTTGTAGAAGTAAGCAGCGGCGGTTGGGACATGCACAACAATCTCGAAGATGCCATGGAAGACACCGGCGCTGCATTCGATAAAGCCTACGCAGCCCTGATCCGAGACCTCGATTCTAAGGGACTGCTCAGCAGCACGCTCGTCATCGTCGCCTCAGAATTTGGGCGCAAGCCCGAATTCAGCGGCTCTGGTCGCGGCCACTACCCCAAAGTGTTTTCCACCGTCCTCGCAGGCGCCGGAGTCAAACGGGGCTTCGTCCATGGAAGCAGCGATGCCGCCGGTGCCGAGCCTGTTGGGGAAGGCGTCACCGTAGGGCATTTCCACGCCACCATCGGCTGGGCAGCAGGCCTGCCCCTCGACAAAATTGTGTCCGCCCCAAATGGACGTCCTTTCACCGTCGGCAACAAATCCAAGCCGATCCTGAACGTCTTCGCCTAAAATCCAACGCCCCCGCTCTATTGGGTCTTACCGGCACGCGAAACACTCAACTGCCCGCACCCTGCATCCACATCGATCCCACGATGCTGACGGATCGTGCACGGAATCCCTCCCCCTTGAATCACCTTCTGAAAAGCCTCCGCCGAAACCTCTGCAGATGTTTTCCCGTCAAAGCCTCCGGTCGGATTAAGGCGAATAAGATTCACGTGCGCCGGAATGCCTTCTAGCAGAGTGGCCAACTTTCGGGCGTGGGCAGGCGTGTCATTCCGGCCCTCAATTAACGTCCATCCAAACAAAATGTGCCGACCAGTGGCCCGAGTGTACTCTCGGCAAGCCTCAAGTAATTCCGCCAACGGCCAGCGCTGATTGATAGGCACCAACGCGCTACGCTCTTCATCCGTCACTCCATGGAGACTCACCGCCAAATGGTAAGGACGCCGCTCTTGGGCCAATCGCAAAATACCCGGAACCAACCCAACGGTGCTGATCGTGATCCGACTCGGCCCAATGTTCAAACCGCCCCGCTCCGAAACAATCTCCAGCGCCTGCATCACCGAGTCGTAATTATGCAAGGGCTCGCCCATTCCCATGAGCACCAAATTCCTCACACCAGCACGCCCCGCATCCCTCAACCTCCTCTGCACTTCGACCACTTGGAACACAATCTCTGCTGCGGTGAGATGACGCACAAATCCCATCTGACCCGTTGCACAGAAAACACAGCCCATCGCGCATCCCGCTTGCGTGCTCAAACAAGCCGTGTGCCGACCTCGATAAGCCATCACCACCGTCTCAATTTCAGGGCCAGAATCTCGGACTCCAAAAAGGAACTTTTGGGTGTGTGCATCCGAGCTATCCGAAGCGTGTCGTAATTCTAAAACCGGACGAAGCGAGTCGCCCACCGCATGCCGCCCAAGCCAACGTTGGAGAGGAGGCGGTAATCCCGGAAGAGAAATCGGAGAAAGCGAAAGATCTCGGTACATCGCACGCCACAGCGGCCGAGCATGGGCACGACTGACTCCATCGCCAACAAGGCGCGCCTCCAACCCCTCCAGGGTCCTTCCGAATAAGGACTCCGAAGATTCGAATGCAACCACATCACTCATTAAAAACCTTCAATCATCAGATCAAAACGCGACTCAGGAACCATTCACCATCCAGATCGTGGGCGCACCAAAAAACACTCACCGGTCATTGCGCGTGGGAACATCGCCCCCTCGAGTGATCATCACAGGAAACACATCGTCCCACCATTTGTCATAAGCCGCCGCCAGCATTTTGACCTTCTCGGGTTGAGACTCGGCCAAGTCCTTCTCGCAAGTCGGATCCTTTTTCACCTCAAAAAGAGACCATCGCTCAGGCCCACTCAACCCCCAGTGAAACTGCCCGTTTGATTCCGTATACACACCCTGCTTTGACCCTCTTTCAATTTGCCGCAAGGTCGCGCACTGACCATTGCACTTAGGGTCTTTGCAGGGGCGACTTTTCAACAACAGATAATTCCCCTGACGCACGCCGCACATCGCATATTTGTGGTCCGCGGCGGTTCCACTGGGCCAGCGCGCCACATGTTGAAAAAGCATCCGGTCATCATGCCAACTTCTCGGCGCGGT
>CANFNA010000141.1 GCA_947448395.1 Chthoniobacteraceae bacterium | reverse complement strand
TTTCTCCCAAATCAACTCCTCGAACGCCAAGGCCAACTACTCCCCGGCATCCTCAACCTCCTGCAAGAGCTCCGAAAACGCACCCATCTCGCCATCGGACTCCTCACCGGCAATCTCGAGCGGGGCGCCAACTTCAAATTGCAACATTACGGCGTCCAAGAATTCTTCGAATTCGGCGCCTTTGCCGACGATCACCACGATCGAAACCAACTCGGCACATTTGCAAAAACGCGCGCCGAAACACTCCACATCACCTCGTTCTCTCCCGAAAATATCTACATCCTCGGAGACACCCCCCATGACGTGGAGTGTGCACGCGCTATCGGAGCAAAGGCCGTGGCCGTGGCTACTGGTGTTTTTACCTGCGCACAGCTCGCTGAATATCAGCCCGATTTCCTCTTTGCCGATCTCTCCGATCTCCCGAGCGTTCTCCAAGCCCTTGGAGAACCAGCGAACTCGCCTGCCTCATCGGCATAAAACGCTCTCCCGCGCTGGCGTTGAGCAGGTGCCATGGGGGACGTTCAAACCTCAATGCCTTTCACCAACCAAATGGCGCCCCAGGCGTGTCCCCCTTTTCTCCCTCGACAAGAGCTTTGTAGGAAGTCTCAAAAACCTTCTCATGCACGACTTTTCCATCTCGGAGAATCTGTACCCATAACCCACGACCTTGATTCCATCACCCGCTGTCGGAGGTCCAACAGTCGGCGTCGTAGTTGCCATAGCAGACGACTTCAACAATCCTTTCGGGCGATACTCACTTTGCATCTCCTCAGTACTGAAAATCTCAGTCTGTCTGGGATTCAATGTGATCACCTTTTCCCAGCCATCGAGCACTGATAATTTTTGCGTCCTCATGTCCCTTCTGAAAACCCAATAACGCATTCCTGCGCTAATGGTTTCCGAATTCGAATTTCGCAAAGTCACGCTCAAGGTTCGAGACTGTGCTATCAGCGGAGCAGGATGCGACGGCATATTTGTAGTAGCCGGCTTAGACGGCCCTAGCTTCTGGATAGCTGAGCTCGGATCATTATCGACGCGCAGAATCTCCAGTGAGGCAGCCTTTACCGCAACCGCGCAAAGCCCCCCCACAGGAACAAATAAATAGGAGCCTCAGCAAACGTAGAATACGCCGTAGAATCATTTCTAAGTCCATTGCTAGCAATCTACTTTCCGCGTTCAAACATGAGACCTCCACAGAAACTTCATTAAATCTCAACCACCGGTTTGGAGGTTTATCTTCCCATGATGATCCGCAACGAAACGCCTTCATGCGGGTTCCAGAAGGGTATCACTTTCCCCGATGTCTTTTTGAAGCGCCTCCCAACTCCCCAAAGCTTGCTCCACCACTTTCTCCAATGAAACCTCATGCCAGCGCTCTCGTATTCCTACTCTCCTCTATTTTCTCCCTACACTCCTGGATTGGCGCACGCGCAGAATCCCCATCAACGATCAAAAAACCAAACATCATCTTTCTGTTAGCAGATGACCTTGCGGCAAACGCCGTGGGCTACAGCGGGAATAAAGACGTCCTTACCCCTCACATCGATCGCCTTGCTCACGATGGCATCCGTTTCCGGAACCATTATGACACCACATCCATTTGCATGGCCAGCCGCTGTACCCTACTCACCGGACTCTATGAATACAGACACGGCTGTAATTTTGATCACGGAAATCTAGAACGCCGCTTTCTCGAAAATAGTTACCCGGTACTGCTCCGAAACGAGGGTTACTTTACTGGGTTTGCAGGAAAGATTGGATTCAATTTGGAGAGTGAAAAATTCGATACCTTAAGCGGCTTTTTTGATGTTTGGGCTGGTGGACCGGGACAAACATTTTACGAGACCGTTAAAAACGCAGGGATCACGAATTATGCCTCGCAATACCCGCATTGCTCCCGAGCTTACGGTGCTTGGGCCAGCGACTTCCTAAAAAGCGCTAAAGACAACGGAAAGCCTTTTTGCATGAGCATCAGTTTCAAAGCTCCTCACATGCCTTACACGCCCGACCCTCAAGATCTGGCTCTCTACCAAGCCAAAACATTCACTCGCCCCCCGAATTACGGCCGAGAAAATCGCCGTCATTTATCAAGCCAATCTCATACCAGTCGCGCCGCTACCCATTATCAAGAGTGGGTCACTTCTTTCGATGAGACCGCCTCTAAATATTATGCGCTTATCACCGGTATCGATGCCGCTATTGGGATGATTCGCGACGAACTGAAGAGGCTGGGCCTCGAACAAAACACCATCATTATTTTAACCTCCGATAATGGCTACAACGCTGGTTCGCATGGATTCGGAGACAAAGTCCTTCCCTATGAAGAAGCCTCTAAAGCGCCCTTGCTCATCTACGACCCACGTCTTTCCGCCGATCAGCAAGGCAAGGCCAGCGCTGCCCTGACCGGCAATATCGACATCGCCCCAACAATCCTCGCCTTCGCAGGCATTCAGCCCCCCTCTGACGTCAATGGAATGTCCTTAATTCCGCTGCTCTCGAATCCCAACCACCACGTCAGAGAGTTTCTACCTCTCTTTAATTTCTGGGGAATCCCTTCTGCTCAATCGATGGCAATCGTCACACCCGAGTGGAAATACATCTACTGGTTTTACGGCGGTGATGGAATGCAGCCCACCGATGAACTCTTCCAACTAACAACCGATCGCATCGAAATGCACAACGTGATTGCCAATGAAAAGTATTCCGCGCCTCTAAAAGACCTCCAACGCGCCTATGATCAAGAACTCCAAAAAATTGGTCCCTCGCTGAAACCAAACCTAGGATATGAACCTTATTCTATCCTGTTTAACCGACAAACTTCATGGGAACAAAAAGCCCCTCTGATTTCTAAAATCAAACGGATCGAAGCAGAAACCACCTCGCCAAACCGAGAAAAAATAAAGCGGCAGTCCTCAGAACCGGTCCGCTAAAAACGACCCGCGTGACGCACCACTTCAACAAAATCACTGCCTCAATCCACACATGCCTCTTCTTGATCCCTCTGAAATCGCTGCCCAGCTAGAGCCCCTGTCTGGATGGATATTCACAGAAAATGCCCTGCGGCGCGACTTCCGCTTTCGCAACTTTCATCAAGCGTTTGCATTCATGGAAAAGGTCGCCGGCTTGGCAGAAGCGCAGAATCATCACCCAGACTGGCACAATTGCTACAACCGCGTTTCCATCGCCTTGTGGACTCATTCGGCAGGAGGTGTCACCGATAAGGACTTCGCTCTGGCGAAAGCCATTCAAAGCATTGATTCTAGCAGTCCTATGCCTCCGGCGAATACCGCAGCAAGGCCTCCTTCACAGCAACTGGGATAGTTTCGGCCCCCAAACTTCCGCTCTGCACATTCACCGTCGCGTAGACGGCAACCATTTCCCCTCGAGCTACCAATTCGACTCCAACGCCTTCAGTTTTGTGAAACTCAAATCGGTAACAAACAGACCGATTTCGCACCTCCGCAACCGCCAACTCAATTTCGACAATATCCTCAAACCGAATCGGACGAAGATACTCACACGAAGCCTTCACCCTCGGCCAACCTGTCGTCCCAACCTCCGATGTTTGATGAACTCCAAAGCCCAGCATCCGTAAAAACGCATGCTCGGTCGCCTCCATCATTCGAAAAAAATTCGAAAAATGCACGATCCCGGCCATATCAGTCTCCGCGAATTCAATGCGCCTCTGGATTTTAAAAGTTTCTCTCATAGCTCCAAGGACCCTGTAAAAACGATCGTCTCATCGAAACGGCTTTTGCCTACTCCATCGTCTCTGAAGCCCTCCGCTTCAAAAGCGCATTCTGCGTTAATTCAAGAAAATGCCCAGCCATCCTGCGCATCGAGTAATCCCGCAAGACAGCACGTCGACCCGCTTCCCCCAGCGCACGCGCCTTTTCCGGATTCAAAAGCAAGTCCTGCCATGCGTCGGCCAGAAGATCAGGAGAAATCTCGTCCAATAACACACCTCCCTCCGTCGATTCGATAATCTCAGTAAATGCCGCCGTTCGCGGTTGAACGACCGGTACCCCGCATGCCATCGCCTCGATGAGGTACAGACCAAACGCCTCGCCATAAATGGCGGGGACTGACAACAGTGAGAAACCCTGAAGCCTCGCCACTTTTTCCTCCTTCGTCACATTGGGATGAAACTCGGCATCGTTCTCAAGTCCGGCGGCCAAAAGCTTGGCGCGCAATTCGCTTAAAAAGGGTGCATCGGCCGCAATCATTGTTCCCACGCAGCACAAACGCACTATTCCGACCTCTTTCCGCTTCCTCAGCTCGATAAACGCATCCACAACAATCCCGAGCCCCTTGCCATAAGAAAGTCTCGCTAGGTAGCCGATAGTCGGAACACCCGACCCTTCCAGCGAAACCCCAAACCCTTCCAAAGACATGCCATTCGGTACGGCTTGAATCCTCCCCGCCACAAGATTCATGCGCCGCTCCATGACCTCCGCAAAATAACGACTCGGAGCAACCAACGAGGAAAGCTCACGACACCGCGACTCCATCTCCTCCCAGCAACGCTTTCTCCATGGCTCAGGAAGCCCGTCCAAAAAAGAGTCCTCCCCTTGCAGGGAGCACAGTACCGGAAGATTTAATTCCGATTGAATCCGACGGGCCAATCCTGCCATGAGCCCGGTAGACAACCAAACGGCATCCGGCTTAGCCTCGCTGCGCATCCAATCCAGCAGTTTGTTCAGCTCCCTCTCCTGCGCTCCTTCCTCTCCCTGTAACATCGACAAAGTCAGCGCCCCTATCTCGCCTCCTTGGGTCATTCCGGAAAAACGCCCCAAAAACTTCAAGAGCCTCGGATGGTCAATCCATCGGTCTAACCACGCCGGAGCATGCCGGAACCACGGAAATCTCTGCTGAAGATAGACATTCAACCCTCCAAAAAAAATCGGGACTGCCGGCGTTGCCGCCTCTTCCTCCAACGTCAATGGCAAGTAAAGAGGCAACAAGATCGCATCGTGCCCCTGACGCAATAGTTCGCGAACCAACGCATTGTCCCGCATGCACACTCCACAGAAGTAACTACCGGTCCCTGGAGTCAGAAAAAGAAGCTTCATGGATCAAACGGCCTACTCGCTAGTTGATTAATCCTCAGACTTAGGAACCGAGCGCTTCACCTCTTCCCACAGCTCATCCAACTTTTCCAAAGTCTGATCCTTCATCACGATTCCCCGCTCTACAGCCAGAGTCTCAACCGATCGAAACCGGCTAGAAAACTTCTCCGTCGCCCTGCGAAGCGCCACTTCCGGGTCCACGCGCAGCTTTCGCGACAAATTCACCGCCGAAAACAACAGATCTCCCAACTCTTCCTCCAGCGTCATGCCCCCTTCCTTGAGACTGCATTCGACCTCCAACAACTCCTCCCTCACTTTTTCCAACACCGGATCGAGCGCCTTCCAATCCATTCCTTGCTCTGCTGCACGCTTCTGAACCTTGGCAGCCCTCTGTAGAGCAGTTAACCCCTCCGCAATCCCATCCAAACAAGAGAGCGCCTGAGTCTCCCCTTTTTCAGCCCTTTTAATTTCCTCCCAACGCACAAGGACTTCTTCCGAATTCCGTGCCGTTTCCTTCTCAAAAACGTGAGGATGCCGGCGCACCAGTTTCTCTGTGATGGCTAAAGCCACTCCTTCCAAATCAAAACGCCCTTCCTCGCGCGCTATCTGAGAATGAAACACCACTTGCAACAGCAAGTCCCCGAGCTCCTCTTTGAAATTTGCATCGTCCTTACTCTCGATCGCTGAAACTACCTCGTACGCCTCCTCCAACAATCCCCCACGCAAACTTTCGTGCGTTTGTTCCTGATCCCAAGGACATCCATTGGGAGAACGCAGCATCGCAACAACGGACTTTAACTGTTCGAGTGGAGGCAATGACTTTTCGGGTGGCGACAGAGATGGCATGGGCGTGGAGGTTTAAAAATCTCCCTTCCAAAGAATGCCGACATCCCCTCGGCGCCAACAAAAAACACCCAATTTAAAACTTCCACAACGAATGATACTCCGGACCGAAATCCGACAATTCATCCGGCGCACGATGGCTGAAGTAAATTGTCGTCCCAATCACCCCACAAAATGCACCGACAACGACGGCCACGACAAACCAAGGCGCAATCCCATGCCCAGCCGCCGTTGCCGCATAGAAATCGCTAAAACTAGCAATCTCCATCGGTGCATGCAGAAAAATTTTCGTCACCCACGCACTTAAGATCAGCAAAAACAGGTAGATGTAATTGCGCTTCAAGCGAAGTCCAACCGCCTCGACCCGGCTGATTTTAAATCTAGGCAAAAAAAGATCCTCACACATCAAACGCTGCCAGTCCCCTTTGAGAAACCGGTTACTTTGAATCACCATCGGCGCGAAGAAATACGCCTCCAACAACCTCACTCGCGCTCGAAACGCATCATAAAATCGGTACCGCCTCGCCTCGATCCACAGAAGAATCCATACCACCGCGATATTGAAAAAAAAGATCAGGTGCGAAATGCCTCGAATCGAAAACGCCACCGTAAAAACCGTAGACGTCACCGTAATCGCCCAATTCGTCGTCGCGTCCAAGCGCGATCTCCATACCAAAATCCTCCCCATCTCGCCTCGGTAAAAATGCGACATGGCCGTCACGTATCCTGCGTCCTGTTTTAAAACCTCATCAGCATCCCCCCCCCCGTCCACGCCTCTCGCAGGATTACGACCATCCCCTCCCTGAAAATCATCCGCCCCCTGTCTCCTCATCATTTTCATTCCCTTTAAAAACAATCCCTCTCTATCCCACTAGCCTCTTCGACGCGGAGCGTCCCAATCCGCTCCCACATTGAATTCACCCCCGCCCTAATCCGTTGATGCAACTCAGTGCTTAGAACTCTCGCGACGTAGAAGCGCTTCCCTAGCCAATTGAAGCTGCAACCGCTCGTCTTCAGTCAAACTCGCAAGCCCCGATCGACCGATCTTCTCCAATAATGGATCGATCGACTCTAGAGCCATTCCTTCCTCTCCGACATCTTCTTCGGGGGCTTGTGCCACCTTCGAGTTAGCGTGAGCAACAGGTTCTAAAACTCGAAATTGAACCTTGTTCGCGGGTTTCAGGAGAGACGTTAACTGAGGCAACTCCCAGCGCCCCTGCTCATATCTCACGTAGGAAAAGGCAAAGCCTGCACCCGCTATCGTCATCACCATCTCGCCCCAGCGTTGGGAACTCAGACACTCCAAAACATTCAGTCCCAGAAACAGAATCGCCATCCACATCGCTGAAACCCCAAACAGCAGGGAAACTTGCGGCGCCATGGTTGCATACGCAATGAACAGAGAGAAAACAGCCGACAGCCCACTCCATTGGACTCTCTGGGAAATCCCAAGAACCATCCCCGCCAACGCCGGCACCAATACCAAACCGGCACAGAGTTTCAAAAAAATCCGACGGCCAAAGAAATCCTCCAACTCCCTACCAAACCACCACAGCATCAACATCTGCATCGCAAACGCCATCGTCGGCGGATTCCAAATCACATACGTCGCCAACCTCCATATCTGGCCGCTCCAAACCGCTCTGGAATCAAAAACCAACCAGTTTCCAAAAGCCGGGTTTTTAGTCGCGATGGCAACCGTCGTCACCAGCATCGAAACCATGCACCCCAGGACCAATACAGCAGGAGACCTCAAAGGATACCCTCCGAGGTTAAACCATGCCCCCCGATCATCATTTGAATGTAACCCTTTCATTCGCGCCTCCCTTCATCTCCTAAAGTGCCCTCAAATACGTTCCACAGCAACCCCAGAGCGAAAAATCACTCACTATTTCCAGAGGACCTGACGATTCCCAACGAAAAGACCGGCACCAGAAAAACCAGTGCCGGCCTTGAGTCTCGATTAACTCCCATTTTTCCCAACCACACCGACTATC
>CANFNA010000140.1 GCA_947448395.1 Chthoniobacteraceae bacterium | reverse complement strand
GACAGCTCCACCACCAAAAAAATCGGGCCCCTGTGTGAACGCCTCGGCATCCGAATCGTCAATGTCAGCGACATTCCATTGGGAACCACTCACGCGACACTGCCCGAGGTCTCTGCGGATCGACGCGCAATGATTCTCTACACCAGCGGCACAACAAGCAAACCCAAGGGCGTCGTCACGACTCACGCAAACATTCAGGCGCAAATTGAAAGCCTCGTCGAAGCATGGGAATGGAACGCCAACGACCGCATCCCGCTCTTTCTCCCACTCCATCATATCCACGGACTCATCAACGTCACCAGTTGCGCACTTTGGGCCGGAGCAACCTTGGAACCCTTCGCACGATTCGATCTGCCGGTCATTCTGGACCGGGTTCGCGATCATGCCTACACGCTCTTCATGGCCGTCCCCACGATCTACGTGAAACTCATTGAGGCCCTGCAAGCCGCCTCAACACAGGATCGCGACGACATCATAAAAGGATTTTCAGCCATGCGCCTGATGGTCTCTGGCTCTGCGGCACTTCCTGCAAGCGTTCACGAACAGTGGACCGCGCTGACCGGACAGAAACTGCTCGAACGTTACGGCATGACTGAAATCGGCATGGCGCTTTCCAACCCCTTCCACGGCGAACGCCGCCCGGGGTCCGTTGGAATCCCGCTTCCCGGCGTGGAAGTCCGTCTTAAGGCGGAGACCGGCGAGATTATAACCCAAGAGGATACCCCGGGAGAAATCCAAGTCCGTGGGCCGGGCGTATTTGCCGCGTACTGGAACCGACCGGAAACCACCGCCGAATCATTTGACGAATCATGGTTCCGCACGGGAGATCTTGCGGTCATCGAAAGCGGCTACTTCCGCATCATGGGACGCCTGTCAGTCGACATCATCAAGAGCGGCGGCTACAAACTGTCCGCGCTAGAAATTGAAGCTGCCCTGCTCGAACATCCGCAAATCCGCGAATGCGCCGTCGTCGGGCTTCCCGATGACACGTGGGGCGAGGCGGTCAGCGCGGCCGTGGTTCTTGCAGAGGGCTCATCGATGGACCTCGCGACGCTCCGCGAATGGTGCCGCGGAAAACTTTCCGTCTACAAAATCCCGCAAAGGCTGAAACTCGTGGATTCACTCCCCCGCAACGCCATGGGCAAAGTCACCAAGCCCGCGGTGCGCACTCTTTTTTAGAGGCAATCTACGAATGCGGAGTTGGCGGCAGGCGATGGAGGTTCAATCTCCACGGCCCGCTCACAAAGCCTATGGCTGAATGCGAAGCTCGGTACCGTCGGTGGTTCGGCCGACTCCCCAGTAAGATCCGCCATTGTTTGAGTTGGACTGGATCAGCACGCCATTAAACGTCTTCACGCCGGTGGAAGTGCCGTCCACCTTCCATCCCACCGTCCCGCTAAAATAGCCGGTCGAGGCATTGAGGTTAAATCTCAGAAGTCCTGCACCCGTGCTCACCATGCTCGGATAACTCGATGCACCCGACTGGATCTGCTCGCTATCTACGGCCAGCCTGGAACCGTCCCACTTAATCCAACCCACGGGAAGATCCCCGTTGTCAGACCCAACTGCACTGAACTTCGCCGAAGTACCAGCACCGCCGAAGGGATCCAATTCCCCACTCTTCGGAGCCTGATATTCGCCAATAGACGTCGCTGAATCCATCCCAGAAGAAAATCCATAGCTATTCATCCCATTCACAGAGCTCACAACGGGCTCTCGATTATTCGCACTCCAATGCGCCCCTTCGTAGTTGAGATTCATCTTCAGGGCTCCTGCCGTTGTCGCACCGGAGAATCTCGCCCAAGTGACTAAGGTCGTCGTTTTGTCAGAGGTTGCTGAAATCATCGTCACGGATGCCAGCTCGTCTCCCGAAAGACTCGTCATATCAGTGGAGGGCAGTGCACTTTGAATGCGCCCGGAGGCGGTAAACCGCTCGCCATTCCCCACAACGCCCACCGCCGTCACCACCCCAGAACTGCCAACTCCCAAGGAAACATAATTGGCTCCAGAAGGCCCATCTGAAACCCAGTTAAACCGAGCCCCTCTCCCAAGATTGACCGGGGCGAGAGCTCCCATCTTCACAACTACCCCGGGACGATCGTCTCCCGTACCACTGGTCGCCAGGCTCCACCAACCCACTGCGACATTCAGGGAGGGCGCTAAATCGCCCTCTTGAATAAAAAAAGCCAAAGATCGCTCCGAACTAAAACTATTCGAAACTTTGCCCGTCCACCGCGGAAAGCTGACTTCGCAAAGCCCATTCGTCCCCAAAGCGCCGGTGAAAGGGAGACTTTCCCGCCCAAACCGGAGCCTCCCCGAAATCGCCCCCGTCTTGGTCACAGTCACCACTACCGCAGAAACCGGGCCGGTTTCGGACATTGCAGACCCTCTGTTGTAGAAAGAGGGCGAAGGCAACTTGCGTGTGAGCGTCACGCCTGTTGCTGGGATCGAGCGGAAGGGATCCTTTTCAAACACCGCCACGATGCGCGCATCGGCGTTTACTTTTCCAGAGAACGTCGGTGTCGTCACCGCAGGCTGCTCCTCACCGCCCATCCACCACTCGAAACGCCGGAACAACCATCCCGCAGCAGGCGCCGCCGTCAAACTTACCGTAGTTCCCCCCTCGACTCCCCCAGCACTCGGAGCACCCGTGACTGAACCAGAACCGTCCTTGTCCACATCGACCGCATAAGTCATCGCCACATCGGCGGATTGAGTCACCGCAACCTCAGTCACCGCCTTATACTTATCCGTCCCGACCACAGCGAAGGTATTGGATCCCGCAACAATGGGAACTTCCGCAGTCCACGTATAACTACGAGCCCCCGCAGTCGAATTGGGCGCTTCCGTCAAAACCGCCTCCACAACATTGTCCGCGTAACCAGTCGCGCGCTGAGTCACCGATACCGACGACACCTCGCTCATGTCGGTCACAGTCCCCGAGAGCGTCACGTAACCCGATCCACCGCCCACCTTTTTCGAGCCGGTGAGGGTGGCGAGCGCATTCATTTTCACTACCGGCGCCTCGGTATCGGCGCGTGTGCGCCACTTCTCATTGAGCTTCTGCTCGAGACCCATGATTCCGCTTTCGAATTCAGAAAAATCAGCGGCCTTGGCGTTTGGGAAGATACTCAGGATGGTTTTCCCAGCGGGTGAAGCGGAGGCCAACCCTCCGGATTTGAGCCTATTTTTCTCAAAGCTCATCCCGTTGAGCTCCGTTCTCCATCCCGCAGCATGGGAAGCAAACGCCTTCAGCGAAATCGCGCCAAATGATGCGTTCGACTTATCAAAAGTCTTCACCCCAGCCGCCGCCGTGGAGGCCGCCAAAGAATCACGAACCAGCCGCATCGTTGCTCTCAAATTATTATCCGCGTCGCTGAGATCCGAACCGTCCGCACTAAAGAGATACCCGTCCGAAGTTGCCGGAATACGTTTGTTGGACGTTGCAACCGTTCCGCGCAAAAAATCGGACCATCCAAAGAAAGCGGTCACTCCGTCCTTGGCTGCTGTTTGAAGGTCAGCCACTGCCGTGCTGCCTGTCGCGCTCGCAGCCATCAACTGGGGATATCGCTTCAGGAGACTTTGAATCGAAAGCCGGCCGAGATTGAAATCCGACATCACCTCGTCCCATGAAAAGTCAGTGTTCAAGCTTTCCACCAACTTGGCGACCACGAGCCCCAACTTCAGAAACGCGCGCGCCAACTGCACATCCGCATAGTCAATCCGCACTTCCGAAGACATCTCCAGCAGCCCGGAGGGACCCGGAACATCCAGCATCGGCATGAAGAACGTGGGGTCTTTGACCAACGCGAGTTTTGCGTCTGCATCTTTGATCTGCGGAATGAATTTTGTCAGAAGCCAACTCCGGATATCGGCGCTTTTAAAACCCTTCGGAATGGCCCCGCTCCACGTCATGGTCAAATTCAGCGGATTCAGATCCCCGACAAACCCCAACTTCGCAGCGGCGTCTTTGGTCAGTGGGTCAGACAGAAGCGAGGTAAGGGACCCCATTGCTGAAATCACAGCCGCCTCGGGATTGCTCGACGCCAGACCATCCGCCTGAGTTTTTGCCGCGCTCAAAACACTCGACCAATTCGACGCAGAGGCCGCTGCGATGTTGGAGCGAATCGCCTGAATCGCAGGAGTCGTCACTCGGACAGGAATCGGCTCGGAGAAGACAGATGCGGAGTCGGTTCCAGATCCAAAAACAATCTCCGCGTTATAGATCCCTGCGGTCTTCGGAGTGTAGGAAGCCGAAGTCTCTCCGCTAACCAGAAGACCCGCCTTGTACCACTTGTAGGAAAGCCCGTCCCCAACGGCAGTAACCTGCAATTTTGAAAGCGAAGCGGCCGAGGCGACGGTCTGCCCTTGGGGCTGCGCCGTCACTGTCACCGGTACCACCGAACGAACAACCGCATTGCCAATTTCGTTTAGCCACCCGCTATTGACAGAATCTTGATAGTCTTGAGTACTTGAAAATGGAGACCACCCCATATTCGAGAAATAGACGATGCCTTTGGGCGAAATCGTTATGCCCCCCGCAAAGTCTCTCCAACTCCAAGAGGCCGAGTCGCCACCCACAATCCATCCGCCATTCGTACCCAACGAATTCAACCGATAAATTCCCACTCCGGGAATACCGCAGTAAAAAGCCCCCTGCACGTCGACTGCGAATGAACGCGCAGACTCTTGGGAAGCCGGAAACGACGCGACGGAATCCAGAATTTGCCCATTCAGCTTATAAATATTTGCGCTGCGTTCCACAAAAAGGACCCCTGAGCTGTTTGCTGCAACGTTACTTGCTTGTAACTGAGTGGATTGGAGCGTGCCTCCGGAAGTTGAAACCGTGTAAAGAATCCCGTTGATGGTCATCGCTAGGCTGTTCTTGAATGCACCATACACAGCCAACGAATCCACATGTCCGGGAAGGTTGCTCACCAAAACCGTCACCGCCCCAGCGCTCGTCACTTTTCGAATTTGCCAGCTCAGAACTTTGTTGGAAGACACCTGCGTTTCAGAGACGTAAAGGTTTCCACCTCCATCAATCCCTATCTTTTCAGGGTAAGAAAACTGTGCGGCACTCCCGTTGCCATTGGCTGCACCACGCGTTGAACCCGCCAACGTCGAAACCACGCCCGCCGACGTAATCTTCCGAATGTTGTGATTAATCAGGTCAGCCAGATAAACATTTCCCGCAGCGTCCGTCACCAAGCCTGCCGGAGCAGAAAGCAGCGCAGTAGATTTGTCTCCATCCACTGAACCCCTCGACCACTCCACGCCCGCAAGAGTATTGACCATCCAATTGGAAGTGGGAGTCGCCGCTGAGACGAATGCTGTGAGGCTCCACAGCAGCGCGACAACGAGGGGAAAAGCACCGCTAAAAGAACGGAGCAAGGGCGCCAGAAAGGCTGGATCTTTCATAAAAAAGGGTGATTTGAGTATTGGCTACTGACGACGGCAGGGGACGACGGCAGGGGACGACGGCAGGGGACGACGGCAGGGCCAAAGAGCGGGCATAACTATTATGTACAACCCACCGAAGCAATTCCCAATTACTCACTCGCTTCGTGAAAGGCTCTCCGTTTTGATTTCGAGTGTCGTCCTCAGATTTTTGCCTCCCCCTTTTTACGCCTTCGAGGAAGCCCTCGATCATTGCCTTCCCCGTTCAAACCCAATTCCTATGAGCCATCTAGCCTACTCCATTGCAGCCCTCAGCACTGCGATCGTTTCGCTCTCTATTCCACCCGCATCCGCTGAAATCATCGATTACCGCTTCAAAGTGGAAGTCCTCGCCCAAGGCATGCCTCAACCCATGCAGGTGCAACTCGCCCCAGACGGCCGCATCTTCTTCAACGAAATCGGCGGCTCGCTGAAAGTGTGGAAACCAGAACTCCGCACGACTCTCACCTGCGGCAAACTCGATGTTTTCAACGGACAAGAAAACGGATTCATCGGCTTCGCTTTGGATCCAAAATTTGCTCAGAACCAGTGGGTCTATTGCCTCTACTCGCCTCCCGACTTCGACGGCCAACGACTGAGCCGCTTCACACTCAACGGCGATGTGCTCGATCTCGCGTCGGAGAAAGTCCTGCTCACCTCCGCGGAACAACGTCTCCAGTGTTGTCACCACGCGGGCTCCATGCAGTTCGATCCGAGCGGAAACCTCGTATTCTCCTCGGGAGACAACACCAACCCCTTTGGATCCGATGGCTTCGCCCCAACCGACGAAACCACCGGGCGTGAACCGTGGGATGCACAACGCACCTCCGCGAACACCAACAATCTCGTCGGGAAAATTCTGCGTATCCGTCCCACACCCGAAGGTGGCTACACCATTCCCGACGGCAATCTTTTCCCCAAAGATGGCTCCAAAGGCCGGCCCGAAATCTTCGTCATGGGTTGCCGCAATCCGTGGCGCATCAGCATTGATCAAAAAACGGGATGGCTTTACTGGGGCGAAGTCGGGCCAGACTCGCGCACCGATGGCCCCCGCGGTCCCAAGGGATATGACGAGATTAACCAGGCAAGAAAAGCGGGCTTCTTTGGCTGGCCTTATTTCGTCGGGAACAACTTTGCGTATGCCCAGTTCAACTTTGAGACGAAGCAGATCGGTGCCATGCACGATCCGGCGCATCCCGTAAACCACAGTCGCAACAACACCGGCGCGAAGGATCTCCCTCCAGCGCAGCCGGCGTGGATTTACTGGCCCTATGAGGATTCGAAAGAATTTCCCATGCTCGGAACCGGCGGAAGGACGGCCTGTGCCGGCCCAGTTTTCCATTACGAAACCTCGTTTGAAAAAACCAACGGCTTCCCTGCGGAATACGATGGGCAACTTCTGTTCTGGGACTGGCAGAGGCCCTTCATGAAATGGGCGCGCATGGATGCCAAAGGCGACCTCGCAGGAATCGAGCCCTTCTCATCCGCCTTCACCCTTGTCTCGGACAAAGTGAAAGACGAGGACGTCAAAGAGGGATTCCTCATCCGGCGCCCCGTGGATGCCCGATTCGGCACCGATGGATGCCTTTACATGCTCGACTACGGAACCACGTGGGGAGCGAATCCGGATGCGAAGTTGCTCAAAATTTCGTACCTGCGCGGCAATCTTCCGCCCGTTGTAGAATTGCAAGCGAGCGTCAGTTCTGGGCGCGAACCGTTGGCCGTGGAGTTTCGCTCCGAAGGCACTCGGAAACGTGAAGGTGGCGCATTGAACTACGCGTGGCGGCTGAAGTCTGGCGGCCCAGTCGTTTCAACGGATGCCACATTCAAAACGACTTTCACCGAAGTCGGAAAAGCCGAAGTCGAGTTGACCGTCACGGACGCGCAAGGCGCTTCAACGGCAAAGTCCATGGCCGTCGTCGTGGGCAACACGGTCCCTAAGGTCCATTTCGAGATGCCAGCAGAGGGAGATTTCTTCACCCCAGGAAAACCAGTTCACTACAAAGTTTCAATCGACGATCAGGAAGACGGGGATTCCACCAAAAATGCCGATGCCATGGGGCCTCGCGTAGTAACTGAAACTCGTTGGCTGAAAAGCGCCGATGAGAAGATGAATGTCGATCCCGGCCTAGCCCTGGCTAAACAGAGCGACTGCTTCAACTGCCATCAGGTTGAGCAACGGCTTGTAGGACCATCGTATCTGGAAGTGGCGGAACGTTACCGCGGGGTTTCCGGAGCACTGGAAGCGAGCGTCCAGCGCGTGCGCAACGGGAGCAGCGGTGTTTGGGGCCCAATCCCGATGCTGCCGCACCAGCAACACACCTCGGATGAAATCGCGCAGATGGTGGCGTGGATCTTTTCACTCGAAAAAGGCAAAACGGGGGGAACCGCCGGACAGCGCGCCCTCGCCGGCGACGTCACAGCGCCTGCAGACGCCTCATTGCGGATCGGAATCCTAGAGGCCTCCTACACCGACAACGGACGCGGCACCGCTCCATCCCT
>CANFNA010000139.1 GCA_947448395.1 Chthoniobacteraceae bacterium | reverse complement strand
TGAAAATCCGGGTCAGAGTCCGTTTCTCAAAGGTATTGATGCGACCATTACACAGTTAGGCATACCTCTGGTTAGTCATCCGGGCTTTAGCTTTAAATTGATAGTGGTCATGACGCTGACATCCGGGACGCTTTTCCTCATGTGGTTGGGCGATCAGATAACTGAGAGGGGTATAGGTAATGGGATGTCTCTTATCATCAGTGTGGGAATCTTGTCTCGATTGCCGGCGGGGCTCTTGCAGGCATGGAAGACCTTTATTCCAAGCGGGCAGTCTGTTGGGCAAGTAAAGCCGATGGTACTCGTCCTGTTGATAGTATTCCTTTTCGCGGTGATTGCTGCAGTTATTTCACTCACTCAAGGCCAACGCCGCGTCAGCGTGCAGTATGCGAAGCGTGTGGTTGGCAAAAAGGTATATGGTGGTCAAACCCAGTACATGCCGTTGAAGGTTAACTACGCGGGCGTGATGCCGATTATTTTTGCCCAGGCGTTGTTAATATTTCCCTCCACAATTGCGGCCATGCTTTTTAAAGACTCGCCTGCGATGCAGCGCTTGGCAGCCTCCCTGTCTCAGGGAACTTGGCATTATGTGTTTTACGGTGCACTGATTTTTTTCTTCAGTTACTTTTGGGTGGCTACCCAATTTCAACCGCAGCAGATCGCTGATGATTTAAAAAAATATGGGGGTTATGTGCCGGGTGTTAGGCCAGGTCAGGACACCGCAAAGTTTCTGGATAATGTTATGACGCGACTGACGTTTGCGGGCGCCGTCTTTCTTTTATTTGTGGCCGTTATCCCTCAGATGTTGTCTCGGCAGCTCCAAGTACCAGACGTAACTGCGCAGTTTTTCGGGGGGACAAGCTTGCTTATCGTGGTTGGCGTGGTTCTGGATACGATGCGACAAATTGAAACGCATCTTATCCAAAAAAATTACGATGGTTTTCTGAAGAAGGGTCGCAGTCGGGGACAGTCGGAGAGAACGCCCGAGGGTCGCGGCGAGGCGGTTCAGCAAAGAACATTAATTGGGGTTTACCTCGCGGTAGCGGTTGCTCTTCTGGGCTCCGTGATCCTGTATTATGTAACTAAGCGGTAATGAAGTTTGTTTTTTTCAGTTGCCGTGATTCCCATTAAAAACGAGAGCGAGATTTCCGGTATGAGGATAGCGGGTAGGGCCGCTTCTAGAGTGTTGCAGCGCCTCGCTCGGGAGGTTCGCCCCGGAGTATCGACTAAGGAACTTGATATAGCCGCGGCAGATTTCATGTCGGAGGAGGGTTGTGTTAGCGCTTTTTTGGGATACCGGGGTTTCCCTGCCCATGCCTGTATTTCGTTAAACGAGGAGGTTGTTCATGGTATCGGCGGTGCTCGAAGGCTTCAAGTCGGTGATATCGTTAAACTAGATATTGGAGTGATCAAGGGTAGCTGGATTGGTGATAATGCTCGGACGGTTCCGGTTGGTTTGATTACTCAAGAGTCGGCTCGTTTGTTGGAGGTGACCGAGGCGAGTTTGAAATCAGCGATCAATCAGGCACGCAGCGGAAATCGTCTAGGGGATATTAGCGCTGCGGTTCAAGGACATGTGGAGAGTCAAGGTTTTTCGGTGGTTAGGGAGTTTGTGGGGCACGGCGTGGGTAGGGAATTGCACGAGGAGCCGCAGATACCGAATTTTGGGAAATTGGGCACCGGCCCCAAGTTAAAGCCAGGCATGACTCTTGCGATTGAGCCGATGGTTAACGTGGGTAAGCCAGCAGTGAGAGTTTTAGAGGACAAGTGGACCGTGGTGACCAAGGATGGGAGTCTCTCTGCGCATTTTGAGCATACGGTACTTATCACCCGTGGGGAACCTGAGATTTTAACATGGCCCGATCTGAATTAATCTCACTGACCGGGGAAGTGATGACTCGCCTTGATGAAAGATTGTACAAGGTTTTGCTTCCTAACGGTCACGAACTGCTAGGGCACCTCGGAGAAAAAGTGAAACGGGATAGCACAAGATGCTTGCCCGGAGTGCGGGTTTCTCTAGAATTGACCCCCCGCGATTTGTCGCGGGGTAGAATTTTGAAGGTTTTGGAGTGATTGTTGGTGCCTCGAAGTTATTGTTTTCGAGGTGTTTGCATCTCCAAAGTCGGTCTGTTTAAGTTTTAGGTATCTGAAAATATGAAAGTGAGAGCATCAGTTAAGCGCCTTTGCGAGGCTTGCCGCATTGTGAAGCGTCAGAATGTTGTCCGCGTGATTTGTAAGAACGCGCGTCACAAGCAGCGGCAGGGTTAACCATTCAAAGAAAATAGATTATGCCACGACTCCTTGGAGTAGACATTCCCGGCGACAAGCGTATTGAAGCCTCCCTCCCGTACATTTACGGGATTGGACCAACAACCGCCAAACGTATTTTGGAACAAGCCAACATCAGTCCTGACGTACGGGCTAAAGACCTGAGCGGAGAGCAGTTAAATCAGATTATCCAAGCGATCAGCGCCAGCGGTCTCTCGATTGAAGGGGATTTGCGCCGAGAAATTCAGGGTAACCTAAAACGTCTGCAGGCAATCAACTGCTACCGAGGTATTAGGCATCGTCGTGGGCTTCCGGTTCGTGGACAGCGGACCTCCACAAATGCTCGGACTCGGAAAGGACCGCGCAAGACGGTTGGTGTCCAGCGAGCAAAAGACGGTAAATAGAAATTAAGAATTTATGTCTGAAGACAACGATCAGAAGGTCCCGGCGCCTGAGGCCCCGGTTGCAGTACCCACTCCGGCAGCCGAACCGAAGGCCCCAAAGGCCCCGAAAGCTCCAAAGGGCGCAAAGAAGGAAGCTGCTGGAGTTTCCGAAGATAAGAAGGTTGAAAACCTTTCTCTGGATCCGAACTCGGTGGTTGAGCCGATAAAGGTGATTAAGGCGAAGGGTTCAAAGAACGTTAACCACGGCGTGGCGCACATCTTGGCCACCTTCAATAACACAATTGTGAGCATAACGGATTTGAACGGATCTGTGATTGGATGGTCGAGCGCCGGTAAGGTGGGGTTTAAAGGATCTCGTAAGAGTACCGCTTATGCGGCTCAGATGGTGGCTCAAGACGCCTGCCGTCAAGCGATGGGCCATGGATTGCGCGAGGTTGAGGTGCGCGTAAAGGGCCCTGGATCAGGCCGTGAATCAGCAGTGCGTGCGATTCAAGCAGTGGGTCTTGAAATCACGGTTATTCGTGACGTGACGCCAGTGCCTCATAATGGCTGCCGCCCTCCTAAGCAGCGGCGTGTTTGATGGGTTTTTCTCCGTCAATAAAAATACTTCAATTATTTAAGGAAATAAAATCATGGCAAGGTACACGGGTCCTAAAGACAAAATCAGTCGTCGTTTTGGCGTGCCGATTTTCGGAAGCAACAAGACGCTTGAGCAGAAGAATTATCCGCCAGGAATTCACGGACCGAAAGGTTCTCGTCGGAAGCAGAGTGAGTATTCGGTCGCTCTCGCTGAAAAACAGAAATTGCGTCTCCAGTACGGTTTAATGGAGCGTCAATTTCGCCGTTATTTTGGGATAGCTCAGCGCAAGCGCGGGGTGACTGGGGAGATTCTCCTGCAACTTCTGGAAACCCGCTTGGATAATGTGGTTTACCGTCTTGGCTTTGCAAATTCGCGTTCTGCCTCTCGTCAGATGGTGGGCCACGGGCATGTGCGTGTGAACGGACGCAAGAGTGATATCTCCTCTCACAATATGAAGGTGGGAGATAAGGTGTCCGTGAAGGATAGTCCGCGGTCTCGCGGATTGGCTTCTCGCGGGTTGGAGTTGACCCAGATTGCACCGATTCCGAGTTGGCTGGAGTTAGATAAGGAAGGCCTGACGGGAACAGTGGTTCGTATTCCGACTCGGGACGAGATTTCTCCGATTGTGAACGAGCAGCTTATCGTTGAGTTGTACTCACGCTAATCTTTGTCTTAAAGAAATGAAAGGGAGCCTTTTACGGCTCTTGAAAGAGCGCGGGCGATTATTTTCGCCTGCGCTCTTTGTTTTTCTGCCGCTGAGTCTTTTTGGAGTTATGAATCGATTATGACTGACATGCGGGGGTTTCGCGGTGAAGGAGGAGGGGTGCTTGAGCTACAGCAAATTTCGCTAAAAATCGGGGATGAGGAAAACGCCGTAACACTTCTGGATGAGGTGAGTCTTCGTTTGGAGAAGAAGGGGCAGTTGATCGCGGTTCTTGGCCCATCTGGGTGCGGAAAGAGCACTCTTTTGAAGGTGATTGCGGGGCTGATGGATTCGACTTCAGGAGAGACAATATGGAATGGGCGTGTGTTGGACGAGGAGAACGATTTTGAGCCGCACGAGGTTGGCTACGTTCCGCAGTTCAGTATTGCCCACGAAAAGCTGGAGGTTTGGGAATGCATTGAGGATGCGGTGCGCTTGCGTTGTGTCGGTATCTCGAGGGAGGACGTGGATCGCCGGGTAGATTCGGTGCTGGAGGAGGTGGGATTGGATTCGATTGCAGAGAAACGCGTTGAGGTTCTGTCAGGAGGGCAGAGACGGAGGATCGCTTTGGGGATGGAGTTGGTGAGTTCTCCGGAGCTTTTATTGTGCGATGAGGTGACAAGCGGGTTGGATCCGCGCTCCGAGGACGAGATTACGCAACTGATGAAGGCTGTGTCGAAAAAGGGGCGGATTGTGCTCAATATCACGCATAGTCTGAGGCACTTGGCTTTGCATGATGCAGTCGTCGTTATGTTTCAGGGGCGACTGGTTTATCACGGGCCTCCGGCGCATCTTCCTCACTATTTTGGAATTCAGCATTATGAGGACCTTTATCCCCGACTGTCGGAGCGGACGCCTGCGGAGTGGGCTACTTCATGGATGAAGCACAGAGGTGCCTATTACGCCGCGCAGGATTCGAAGCAGGTGGGAGGGGCCGAAGGTGGTGACGGCGGGCAGGAGAAGGTCAAGGATCGGCGGGAAACGGTTCCCTTGTTAACGCAGGCGAGTGTTCTGCTGAGTCGGCAGTGGAAGCTCTTTTTTAGAGACTCCGGACAAGTCAAACTTCAGTTGGCTCTATTGTTGGGGTTTCCCTGTTTGGTGGTCATCTTCGCCCTACACGGGTTGCCGGCGCTTAGGGCGGCGGCGGAGCTTTCAGAGGATCCGCTTAAGCAATTGGTGAGCGATTTTTCGACGAAGTTGGAGTATCTTCGAGTGGGGGGCATGGTTTCTGGGCTGATCATGTTTCAGGTTGTGCTCTTGACGCTGATGGGGTCGAACAACGCGGCTCGTGAGATTGCTGGGGAAAGGCAGATTTTGGAGAAGGAGAAGTTTTCCGGATTATCCCCAGGCGCCTATGTTCTCTCGAAAGGGATGTTTCTTGCGGTGCTTGTGGCTGTTCAATCGGTATGGATGTCTCTTTTTGTGAATGCGATTGTGAGGATGCCTGGAAACTTGATGTGGCAGACGGGGATTTTGGTTTTAGTGAATGCGTCGATGACCGCGATTTCGCTTGGGATATCGGGAGTGATGCGAAGCGCGGCGCAAAGCTCGTTGGTTTCTGTGTATCTGGTCGGCTTTCAGCTGCCGCTTTCTGGGGCTGTTCTTGCGCTACCGGTTTGGTTGGGAGGGGGCACCCGACCTTTGATTGCGTCTTATTGGGGTTGGGCGGGTTTTCTGCAGACCCTTTCGGAGACCCGCTTTTACAATGCGGTGGTCCAGATGACGCAGACGCCTTTGATGCCTTTGAGCATGGTTGTTTGGGTCTTAGTTTGTCATATCGCGCTGGGAGTGACGCTTGCTTACGTCGGATGCAAGGGGGCCCGTTGGGATTAGGACATGGCGGTTGAATGTGCTGAGGCGGAGCAGATCACGGCCGCGAGCGGAAGCAATTTAGCGTTGGCTTTGTGGGTTTTGCCGGAGTCGGTTCGTCGCGATATGCGGGTATTCTATGCCTTTTGTCGCGTTGTGGATGATTTGGCGGATGAACCCGGATTGCCGAGGCTAACGAGGGCTCAAGGGTTGAAGATGTGGATGGAGGCCGTGTTGTCCCCAGTGAGGGTGGCTGGGGAGCCGGCCTTGGCGGCGGACTTGCGAAGAGTCCTTGCGAAGCGCGAGATTTCAACGGAGTTGGTGTGCGAAATTATCCGAGGCTGTGAAATGGACTTGGAAGGTGCTCGGTATCGGAATTGGGAGGAATTGAAGGGGTACTGCTATCGAGTGGCTAGTGCGGTGGGCTTGGTGAGTGCGCAAATTTTCGGAGGTCGAGGGTGTGAGCGGTATGCGGAGGATTTGGGGCTCGCGCTGCAACTCACCAATATTTTGCGAGATTCCGCGGAGGATTATGCCAATGAGGGGAGGGTCTACTTGCCCCAGGATGAGATGCAGGCGGCTGGGGTCTTGGAAGGTTCTTGGGTGCGTGAAGACCCTCGGGGTTGGAGCGACCTCATGAGGTTGCAGAGCGAGAGGACGGTTTTGTTTTACGCTTCGGCAGAGAGCGCTCTGCCGGATTCCGAGAGGAGGGTGATGGTTGCTGCGGAGATTATGCGGGAAATTTACGGCGGAATTTTTTCCGAGATGGTCACGGATGGGTTTCGCGTCTGGGAGCGCCGATACTCGCTTTCAAAGTCTCGAAAGCTTTGGGTGATGATCTCGGTTTTTTTAAAAGCCTGCTGGCATGGCTGAGGTTCAATCGATCGATTGGTTGCCATGCGAGTTGAGATTGGCGATAGATGAGGGATGAAATTTCCCCTCCTGTGTATTTCAGTTGGTTTGTTTGCCGTGGTTGGTCTTACGGGCTGTGATACCCCCGGACAAAGTGCCATGGCTGGAGCTGGAGTTGGAGCTGTGATGGGTGGAATGCTGAAGGGTAACGGCCGAGATGTGGCTCGAGGAGCCGCGATTGGTGCGGCAGGGGGATATCTTCTAGGGAAATCGGCAGAAAACGAGCGCTCTAGGGGGTATTACCAAGGAAGGATGGAGAGCTCTGGTTACGCTTATGTCGCGCCACCTCCGCCTCCGCCCCAGCCGAGGTATTATTCCGACCGCAGTTACGGCTATCGAATGCCATATGGGCAGTCTTCTAGAACGTACGGTTATGTTTACAGTCCCTATTCAGGGAGATTAGTGAATGTGCGAGGAATTCCTCACGGCGCGCAAGTGAGAGATCCCTACACGGGACAGGTTTTCTTTAATCCTTAGAAGTCCCAATGCCCTCGGTATAAGACGGCGGCCGCTGGAGAGCTTAGTGGATTCGCTCGTACCTTGTTGAGCCTGTGCTGCCTAATCCGTCTCTCCAAATTAGCGTATTGGTATTTGGGAAGTGGATGAGGTCGTAGGATGTTCCGTTCAGCGAGAGTCTGTTTCCGGAAACTCTCCATCTGCCTCGGCCATTACTGGTGCGTTCCCTTCCGCCGTAAATTAGCGTGTCTGTGACGGTGTATGTGCCGTTTGGGTAGAAGCTGTACGTGGTGTCATGGCGGCTGTGGTAAGCATTCCAAGTACCGACTAGCAGACGGTTGATGGAGTTTGGCGCCGCTGGGGCGTTATTCGCAGCATTCAGTTCTGCGGACATGCGGTTGAGCGATCGGTTAAACTCATTTACCTGCTGCTGGGTGCAGGAACTAAGCAGCAAAGCAGGAGTGAGAAATGTGAGGATAATCCGAGTGGATGAGTTCATAGGGGGTGAAGTTTAATTTTGGGGGTTAGTTCTTCGGGAGCAAACCGTGGGATTGAGGCTCCAAAGTTAGAGTTCCTACGGAGCTTCGAAGCGGAGCCAGTCGAAGTTCATCAAGCCGCTTTTGCCTGGGTTGACAAACACCGCCACTACGTCGGTGCGTTCCGGTAGCCCGTCCGCAGCGGACCGAGGCGTTTTCAACTCCACCCACTTGTCCCAATCCCCCGTTGGCTGAACTTCGATCGACCCAAGCAGCGGGCCCTCCGCAGTGCCGACGTGCAATTCGACACGACCTCCCGCTCCCGCAGAGGCCACGCGGCACGTGAATCCGCCTACTTGTTTCAGCGGGATGTTCTTAAAAACGACGCTGTTTCCGTGATTGATGCTTCCGATGAATTGCTTGCCTGATGCGGATTTCGAGCTGAGCACTTTGCACCCCAACCGTTGTTCACCTCCTTCCGCCTCGAGTTGACGGG
>CANFNA010000138.1 GCA_947448395.1 Chthoniobacteraceae bacterium | reverse complement strand
TCAAGTTGGGGGCACAAGGGCTATTGGGAGGTGTGGTTAGAGGAATCAAATGCTTGGATTTACCCTCATCTGCACGCCGCGGCCCGCCGCATGACGGATCTCGCCAGACAATTTGTCCACACCACAGACCCGCTGATCGAAAGGGTGATGGCGCAGTGCGCTCGAGAGTTACTTCTGGCACAGTCCAGCGACTGGGCGTTTTTAATGAAGACCGGAACTGCCCGGGAATACGCCACAAAACGCACCCACGACCACATCCACCGTTTTAACCGTCTTTACGACCAGATCTGCGCGAACAACATTCAAGAGGCTTTCCTCGCCAACTGCGAACTTCGCGACAACATTTTCCCCAACCTCCACTGGCGCTACTATGCCGACCGTCTCGATTAACGCTCTTTTCCGTTACCTTCCACGCCTCGCGCTTCTGGCCGCCTCGGCCTACTTGGGAGGCATCCCAACAACCCACTCCCAAGAACCGCCCCCTCCGACCACGAAGGAGCCGGCGGTGCGAATCACATTTCTGCCACCTCCCTTGGAAGGCACCCTCAGTGTTGGAGTCTACGATCGCAACGGAAAACTGGTCAGGACACTCCACCACGATGCCTCCGTCAAAGACCTCTCCTCGAGCCTCAACGGATTGATCACCTTCTGGGATGGAAAAGACGACAACGGCATTCAAGTACCCGCGGCTCGCTACCGAGTCCGAGGCCTAGCCGTTGGAGAACTCGAACTCACCGGCGAAGCTTTTCATGCCAACGACTGGGTTTTCTCGGAGGAATCTCCGCGCCCATCATCTTTTCAATCTCTCGCCGTGGAAGCCAACGAACTTTCTATCGTGGGCCGGGATAGCACCGGCCAAGAGTGGAAATTTATCCACCCGCTCGGAGATGGACAGGCAAGAACTGAGGCGCTTCCCGATTCCAAACCAAATAAATCACTTAATGCAGAGCCCGGCCCATCCTCCTGCGCAGGCCGCGATGGAACGCGGTGGAGTATCGAAAAAGTGCTCGGTGAACCGCTCGTTGTCCAGATGGACGCCCAGGGAGAAGTCGCTCGCAGGCTCTCCATTGGTGCCGGAGAACCCGTCCCCGTGGCCATTGCTGCCTCGCAAGAACGCGAAGAGGTCTTTCTTCTCGAACGCGATGGCGATCGCTGGCGATTGCGCGGTCTGCGCCGCAAAAACTCAGCAAACCAACCGGCCTCCGGACCCGGCTGGGAAACCTTCATCGAAAAAAACCGCTGGCCCTCCAACCGCTTTTCCGATGTCACCTCACGAGTCGGACGTTCAAAGCCCTTCCGAGCTGAACCAACCGTATCCATCAAGGCTGAAGCAAATCCATTTTCGCAAGACGCCTCGCGTCAGGTAGAACTTGCCATCGGAACCGACGTGGAAGGCAGTTTTTTAAAAACCGCTGATGGACTCCCCGTGAGGCGCCTCACCGATACTCTATTTCTAAAGTGGGCCGTCTTGGGCCATGAGGAACAACAACCTGAACTCGTGCTTCTCCAAGGTGATGGTGCAGTCGTTGAGGAATATCGCATCCGGCAACCTGGAAAACTAATGCTGTTCGACGCGGGCGAATATCAATGGCCTCCACGGTAACGTTGGAACGCCTCGCATGCAGTCGCCCTGATGCCGGAGTTCCCGAAATTTTACGGAGCAGACGGACCGCCACACGCTCTCTTTAATGTCGCAAAAACGGATAGAGCAGCATGGCCAGATCAAAGATCAGAATGAGGACGACGACCATTTCCATCCCCAGCAGCCAGCGATTGAACTGGTCGTGTTTGAGCACCTGATAGAGGTCGTCTAAAGTCTTTAACTTGTCGTCGACCACTCTCTGCCAGTCAGCCAAATGGAAACGTGCGGCAGCAGCGTCGTACACACGAGCAAGATGCCAGTCGCCCAGAAATTTACCGGCATGAGTTAATTCATCCGACAACCGCGACAAGTCAATCCGGAGCTCCCCCAATCGGCCTAGCAGCGCACGGTTGTAGAACCTCTTTCGCCCCAGATCTCCATAAGAGCGGTCCATCGCGGTGTCCAAAATCCGGTCGTACGCTTCCAATTCGCAGAGCTGCAGATTGGCCAACTCAAGCACGTGTAAAATTTCTTCCGCCGCCCCATGCTGCTCAACCACCAAGGCCGCATCCCAATCCACCACAACGACATCACTGCGATAGTAGCCAAGACGTCTTGCCAGAGTTTCGCTCACCTCCTCCTCGCACAACCGCTCCGGATCCGATTCTTGCGTTAAAAGTGCCGCAACCTCTTTTCGACGAATATCCAACCATGCCAGTCCATCCCCCATGCCGTGAGGCGGATCCAGTCTAAACACCGTATACGCGTCAGCTTCATCCAAACTCTCCACCGGTTGAATTAAATAATCCGCCAAATCCGATATCACCTGTTTTACCAATTCCCGAACTGCCGACCGCGAGGCATGTCCGACCGGTTCGTGCCAGAGCACCAAATCCAACAATTTCTCCACAGAAAACGCCGCTGTGATCGAAATAGAAAGGCCTCCCACGGGAAGAATCTTGAGCGCCCTTTGCACGTTCCCATATCTCCCCCCAGGAAGCGTTTCGTACAATGCAGGCAGACGAACTAACTGTGGTCGATGAAAGAAAGATTGCCTCGGCACTCGATGATCTTCCATTCGCGCCCAAGCCTCCACCGCCTGACCCAAAACTTTTACCAGAGGCTCTCTCCTCATATCGTGGGCAATGTCGAACGCGTATAACCACGTCACATGACCCGTAATCAACCCACCTCGGTTCTCCTCTCTATTTGACCTTCCGCTACCGCTACCCAGACTTTTTGCCCCGTCCATCCCAACCACCTCGCTTTCCAATACCGAAACCGACCCAATATACCCCAGCCTAGCCGTACTTCCAAAAGAGACTCTCGCCCGCCTTCCGCAAAATGGCATCCCCTCGCTATTGAGCTAAATTACCTAAAGCATCTCCATTCCATGTGTTCTCCCGCACGCGTCTTCTCAATTTATCATCCCCTCCTCTTCCTTCTCCTTACCCTCATTCCCGTCGCACTCTTCGCGCAACCCGGTCTGACCATCTATTCCAGTGACTTTGCGGTCGTCAGAGATAACGTCCCGCTCGAATTAAAAGAGGGGGAAAACATCGTCCGATACTCAGGGGCGACCGCTAATTTGGATCCGAGCACCGTGATTTTGAGGGATCCCACTAACAAGGTAGCGCTGAAAATTCTCGAACAAAACTACCGCAACGATCCCGTCACCTCCCAAAGCCTTCTCGATCGGTTTGAGGACCAGGCCCAAAATGTTAGCTTCCTCGTTCACGAACCTCAGAAGCCCGATCGCATCGTGGATGGAAGGGTGATCCGCAGCGGATACGTTCCGGGAGGCCAACCCGTGGAGCCAATCATCGAGGTCGAAGGGAGGCTCATGTTTGAGTTGCCAGGGAAGCCCCTCTTCTCGGGACTGAAGGAGGACAACATTTTAAAACCCCAGTTGCTCTGGAAAATCTTGAGTCCCTCCGCGGTTCAACTCCAAGCAGAACTCGCCTACCTCACCACCGGTCTGGGGTGGACCTCCAGTTACAACGTCGTGCTCCCGGAAAACAGCGAGACTGCAGACCTCGTCGGTTGGATCACCATTCAGAATCGCTCCGGAAAAAGCTTCGAAAACGCCAAACTCAAACTGATGGCTGGGGATGTGAACCGCACTTCAGCTCAAAACCCGCTGTTAATGCGCGCCGCAAAGGCGGTTGCTTTCAGCGATGCGACGCAGGAAGTCACCGAAAAGTCCTTCGATAACTACCACCTCTATAATCTCCCGCGCCCAACCAGCCTTCGAGATCAAGAAACCAAGCAAGTCGAATTTACTCGCGCCGCGGAGGTTCCCACCAAGCGAATCTACCGTTACGACGGACTTTCAGGAATTCACTTCCCCAATCCATCCCCTCATCCCAGTGATAATTCCACGCCTGCGGAAGTAACGAAAAAGGTGACCAGCTATCTCGAACTCCAAAACAGCACGGCCTCCAAACTCGGCATTCCCCTTCCGGCAGGAAACGTGCGCGTCTATCGAAAAGACGGCGAAACCCTTGAATTCTTGGGTGAGGACCACATTGAACACACCCCAGTGAATGAAACTGTCCGCCTCAAATTAGGGGCCGCTTTCGATCTCATCGGCGAGCGCAAGCAAAGTAATTTCCAGTTAGATACCGGGAAGAGAACGGCCCAAGAATCTCTGGAAATTCGGCTCCGCAACCGAGGAAAACATCCAGTCACCATCGAAGTCCTCGAACACCTCCGTCAAGGCACCGCTAAGATCACGGAGAAGACTCATGAACCAAAACCATTAAATACCACAACCCTCCTCTTCCCCCTCTCTGTCGAACCTGAATCCGAGACCGTCCTTCGATACACCGTCAGTTACTCTTGGTAGATTGCCCCGAATCGAGAACCGCTAAGAAACAGGTCCTTCGACTGCTCTCCCTTACGTGTCTTTGCCGGTGCCTCCAAAATTCCTGTTAACGCTTCTTACCTCCCGCCTTCTGGGGAGGCTGGCTGTTTTTGTGACAGGTTTCCTTCCATTACCAATTTTGGGAGCAGAAGTTCTAAATTCGCAGGCTCCTCTCCATCAGAAAGGAGCCGCGATCTACCAAGAAAGTTGCGCCGAATGCCACGGGAAACAGGGGGAAGGGGTGCGCGACAAGTACGCTGAACCGCTTGCCGGAAATCGCTCCCTCAAATCCCTAACCCGAGTCATTTCCAAAACCATGCCTGAAGGCAAGGAAGGCACATGCACCGGAGCAGATGCTGATGCCGTAGCCGCTTTCATTTACGATTCCTTCTATTCTCCCACTGCTCAGGCACGGATCAGACCAGTCTCCGAAAGTCTTTCGCATCTTACTTCCGCCCAATTTTATACATCTGTCGCGGACCTTTTTGCCCGCTTGCGTCCGGGGTCGAATCGACCTCTCGGCAACGAACGCGGACTAAAGGGGTTTTACACGGGGTTTGCGATCCCGACTCCTGAGGAAGAAGCGGAGGCAAAAGACTTGAAGAAAAAGGACAGAAAGGCACGTAGACCGGAGAAATTCGACCGGACTGACACAGCACTTTCTTTTCACTTTGGAACCGAAAGCCCTGATCCGGAAAAGATGATCCCGAGCGAATTTAACGTGCGCTGGACGGGCTCTATCTTGGCGCCCGAAACGGGGGCATATGAATTCGCAATCAAAACCGAAAATGGAGTGCGGTTATGGGTCAATGATCCGGAGGAACCCTTAATCGACTCTTGGGTAGCGCCAGGCCCGGAAGTGCGGGAAGAGCGTAAAAGCATCTACCTTCTTGGAGGACGCACTTATCGGATCTCTCTAGCATTTTTTAAATTCAAAGACAAAAGCGCCTCGATCGAACTCCATTGGAAACCCCCGCACGGGCTCTCCGAACCCGTCCCAGCGTCCCTCTTGATGCCTCAGGAAGTACCCGCCACAACATTAATCAAAACACGGCTCCCAGCCGATGACCGAAGTGAAGGATATGAAAGAGGCTCGTCCATTTCCAAGGATTGGGAACAAGCCACTACCACAGCCGCTCTGGAAATCGCCGCTCACGTTGACAGCACCATCGATGCACTTAGCGGGAGCAAATCCGCAGACCCGAATCGCCTAGAAAAGCTAAAGCTTTTTGCAAAGAATTTCATCGAAGCGGCTTTCCGCCGACCGCTCTCAGAGGAACAAAAAACGGCCCTGATCGATCGCCCTTTTCAGACCGCCCCGTCCCCCTTGCTGGCTATCAAGCGGATCGTTTTATTCACCCTGAAGTCGCCTCGCTTTCTTTACCCAGAGCTCTCTCACGACAGACAAATCGACGACTTTACCGTGGCAACCCGCCTCGCCTTGGTTCTCTGGGACTCCCTCCCCGATGCGCCCCTTTGGAAGTGCGCCTCAGAACAACGGCTCCACACCCGAGACCAAATTCAGCATGAAGCCCAGCGGATGCTTTCAGACCCTAGAGCCAGGGCAAAACTGGATGGCTTCTTCCAACAATGGCTCGACCTTGAGCGCGCAGAAAATGCGGCAAAAGATGCCTCCCTTTTTCCAGAGTTTGATGAAGCCGTGCGCTCCGACCTCCGCCAATCACTCCGCCTGTTCCTTGACGAAGTGGTGTGGGGAGAAAAGTCAGATTACCGCCAACTCCTTCAGGCGGAGCACTTGTATTTGAACTCCAGACTAGGGGCTCTTTATGGAAAACCTTTGGAAGGGACTTCCTTCCAGAAAGCAGTTCCCGAACAAGGCCGTCGAGCCGGAGTTCTCACCCATCCTTACCTACTTTCAGCTCTCGCCTATAGCCGAGGCACTTCCCCCATCCACCGCGGAGTCTTTCTGAGTAGAAATATTGTCGGGGTACCCCTCAAAAATCCAACGGTCGCGGTGGCCTTCGAGGATGCCAAATTCGATCCCACTTTAACGATGCGCGAGAAAGTCTCGTCTCTCACTAAAGGCGCTAGCTGCACCGGTTGCCACGGCGTCATCAACCCTCTTGGTTTCACCCTTGAGCACTTTGACGCGATCGGCAGATGGCGAACCGTGGATAATCGAAAGCCCGTTGACTCCATTGTCGATTTCGATTCGGAGGATGGCCAATCTCTCCATTTCAAGAATGCTGAAGACGTTGCCAATCATGCGGCATCGAGCACCGCCGCACATGATGCGTTTGTGCGCCAACTCTTCCTTTATGCAGTCAAACAACCGCTAGGCGCTTTTGGTGAGAACACCCTGAAAAACCTCCGTGAACAATTCGCAGCAGAGGGATTTCATATCCGGAAGTTATTTGCGAACATTGCCCTAAAGAATGCCACCCACGGTTTACCTGAAAGCGTCCAAAAAGACCCCTCAATTGTGACTCAGTAAAGCATCCCCTTTCTGGCTCCATCCCTCCATTTATTTCCCATGACTACCCTCTCCCGCCGTCAATTTCTGCGTCGACTCGGGGTTTCCGCTGCGACCCTCCCGTTTCTCGCAGGCCTGCAAAGTCTTCGATCAGCCACAGATCCCAAGCGCCGAAAACGGCTTGTGATTCTTTTTTCTCCAAACGGAACACTTCCCTCCGAGTTTTGGCCAGACGAGGAAGGAGAAAACTTCCAACTTAAATCCATTCTCCAGCCCCTAGAACCCTTCAAAAATCAGACCCTGATTCTCAAGGGAGTGTTTAATAAAATCCGCGGAGACGGCGATAATCACATGCGGGGCATGAGCTGCCTCCTCACCGCTAACCATCTCCTTCCTGGAAACATTATGGGAGGAGGTGGGGCTCCCGCTGGTTGGGCGAGTAGCATCTCTATCGATCAAGAAATCAAACAGGCACTGCAATCGCACTCGGAGACTCAAACTCGATTTGGCTCGCTGGAATTTGGAGTTGCGGTTCCAAACCGAGCGGATCCGTGGACCCGCATGAGTTACCTCGGTGCAAACCAACCAGTCGCGCCCATCGACGACCCATACCGTATGTTCGCGAAAATGTACGGTCAGATGAAAGACAAAGACAGCTTGGTCAGTATTCTCGACGACGTTCGGGAAGACTTGCGTAAGGTGGCCTCGAAACTCAGCGGCCGCGACAAGCAACTCTTGGAAGAGCACATGACTCTGGTTCGCCAAATGGAAACAGAGTTGAAAACGCCGCCCGCCGCCATGGCCCATCCCATGCCGGAGCTCGATCCCGGAATCGAACTGGTGAATGACAACACCCCGCAAATCAGTCGGATGCAAATCAATCTGCTGGTGAATGCACTCGCTAATGACATGGCCCGAGTGAGTACCTTTCAATTTATGCGGAGCGTTGGCCAAGCCCAGATGCGGTGGCTCGGAGTCGAAGAGGGGCATCATTCGCTCTCTCACGATCCTGACGATAATTTGGAGTCCTTCGCGAAGCTGAAGAAGATCAATACCTGGTTTTGCGAGCAAGTCGCTTACCTCGCCAAGCGCCTTTCTGAGACTCCGGAACCCGCCGGCGACGGATCCCTTTTGGACAACACCTTGATCGTTTGGACAAATGAACTCGGCAAAGGTAACTCACACACCCTCGATAATATTCCGCTCGTGATGGTAGGCGGTGGAGCAGGCTTCAAAATGGGCCGCTTCTTGAAGCTGGAATCCGTTCCGCACAACCGCCTTTGGCTTTCAATCGCGCATGCTATGGGGCATCAGAATTTACAATCCTTCGGAC
>CANFNA010000137.1 GCA_947448395.1 Chthoniobacteraceae bacterium | reverse complement strand
GCTTGCTCTTTGGAGAGATCCTTTTCCGGAATTCGTAGTAGGGGTGTGAGGGTTGCAGGCAGGGTCCGGCCATCTGGTGTTTTATAATCATCGGTGAGGGCTTCACGCCAAGCGGCGAAGGCGAGATCCTGTTTGGCTTGGGTCTGACCTTCCTTTTCAAGCTCGTTGAGGGCGGCCTGTTTGTCGGTGAGCCAGTGCTGGTTTTCTTCGGTTGGGATTTCGATGAAAGGCGCTGCGGACCGGATGCGACCGGGGCCTGAGCCTGCCACCCCGGATTCGGAGACCTGATTGAAGGCGTGCATCAGGCTGTAATAATCCCGTTGGGTGATGGGATCGTATTTGTGGTCGTGGCACTGAGCGCAGGCCATGGTGAGTCCGAGCCAGTTGGTGGCTGTGGTATCGACGCGGTCGAAGAGGATGTTGAATCGCTGCTCTTCGGCAATGGCGCCACCTTCTCCGTTGAGGAGATGGTTGCGGTTAAATCCAGTGGCTACGAGTTGATCCTCGGAGGGTTTTGGAAGCAGATCGCCGGCGAGTTGTTCGATAGAGAAGCGGTCGAAGGGCATGTCTGCGTTCATTGCTTTGACGACCCAGTCCCGCCAGACCCACTGCCACGTGTCTCCCTCTTGCTGAAAGCCGTTGCTATCGGCATAACGCGCAGCGTCCAACCATGGCAGAGCCATGCGTTCGCCGAAATGCTGGGAGGCCAAAAGTCTATCGACCAAACGATCGTAGGCTTCCGAGGTGTGATCGGTGATGAAGGCGTCTACTTCTTCTGGGGTTGGTGGGAGGCCGACGAGATCGAGGCTGAGGCGGCGGATTAAAGTGGGGCGATCTGCTTCTGGGGATGGTTGGAGGCCGAGGCCTTCGAGTTTAGAGAGCGTGAAAAGATCGATTGGATTCCGTACCCAATCGGTTCGTTGGACGTTTGGCGGGTTGGCCTTTTGCGGCGCGAGGAACGCCCAATGGGGTTGGTATTCGGCTCCTTCTGCGATCCATTGTTTGAGGGTTTCCCGCTGGGTGTTTGAAAGGGATCGGTTGGAATTGGCCGGAGGCATGAGTTCCTCCTTGTCCTTGGAAAAGATGTGGGTGATTAGGGCGCTGGAGTCGGGTTTGCCCGGAACGATGGCGGTTTCACCTGATTCGGCTGGTTTGAGGGTTGCGTCGCGGATATCGAGCCGCAGGTTGCCTTTGCGGTGGTTGGGATCCTGTCCGTGGCAGTAGAAGCAGTTTTCAGAAAGAATGGGGCGGACCTCTCGATTGAAGTTCACTTTGGCCAAAGCCGAGTTGGAAACTGTGAGGGAGCTTATGGCGAGGCCGAGGAACATCTCTGGGAGAACGAGCGGTCGGAGCATTTCAACAAGGTACTGCAAGGAACGTTGGGCGTCTTGAACGGGGGACTCTGAGTTTGGTATATTTTGACCATGAATGGGATTTCATTGCTTGCGTTTCAGAAGGCGTTTTTTGAGAGAAATCCAGCGGCTTTAAGTGTGATGGAGCTTTTTGAAGCACTGCCCAATGCGTTCTTTTTTGCGAAGGACACGGAGAGTCGCTTTGTGTGGGTGAATCGTGCGTTTATGGGGAGTCACGGGGTGAGTCGGGAGGAAGAGATTATCGGGCGTTCGGATCGTGATTTTTCGCCGCCATTATTTGCCGAGGCGTACATTGCCGAGGACCGGCGGGTGATGGCTGGACGGCAGGCGATTCGTGGGCAGTTGTGGTTGGTGTTTCATCCCGGGGCGAAGCCGCACTGGTACATTTCGACGAAGGTTCCTTTGTTTGATTCCGGTGGGGAGGTTATCGGGGTTGGTGGGGCCATGTATGGGATTGAGGCGCCTGGCGAACAGGCCCGATATTTTGGGGTTCTTCAGCCCGTGATTCGGTACATGGAGACGCATTATGGGGAGGCCGTTTCGATGCAAAAAATGGCAGAGATGGCTGGTCTTTCTTCGACGCACTTCAATCGAAGATTTCAGGAGTTGTTGCGGAGTACTCCGTCTGAGCATCTGCGAAGCGTACGGGTGCAGGTGGCTTGTCGGATGTTGAGCCGCACGCACCGCAGTTTGCTGGAGATTGCGATGGAAACGGGGTTTACTGATCAGAGCCACTTCACACGGTGTTTTCGGGAAAGCACGGGGTTAACGCCTCGGGCTTATCGGTTGAGATTTCAGCGGGGGTGATGGGTTGGAGAGGAGGTGGTTCGAATTGACCGATGGGTTGTGGTGTGCGGGTTTATGGGGATGCCAGTTTTGCTTCAAACGACCCTGCTGCTTGCGGTTTCGAATGTGTTCATGACTTTTGCGTGGTACGCGCATTTGCGGAGTTACGCGGATCGGAAGTGGTACTTGGTGGTGGTGGTGAGTTGGGCGATTGCGCTGTTTGAGTACCTGTTCATGATTCCGGCGAATCGGATTGGGCACACGGCGTACTCGGTTGCTCAACTGAAGATCCTTCAGGAGGTGGTGAGTCTGTCTTTGTTCATGCCCTTCTCGGCGCTGTATCTGCAGCAGCCCCTCAAGATGGACTTTCTGTGGGCGGGGCTTTGCATGGTAGGGGCGGTGTACTTTATGTTTCGCGGATCATGAGTGCAGAACCTCGATTTGCAGTTGCGCATTTGGACGAGATTGAGCCGACTCCGTGTCCATGTGGGCAGGCGCGTCGCGCGTTTATGGAGCCGTGGAACCAGTTGGCCTCGGTGCATTTAACTGAGATCTCGAAGGACAGCCGGACGCATTATCACCGGAAGATGACCGAGATCTATGTGGTGCTCGAAGGGGAGGGGTATTTGGAGGCGGATGGCGAAAAGATCCCGTTGAGGCCGCTGACGACGGTCATGATTCGACCGGGGTGCAGACACCGCGCTGTGGGTAATCTCAAGATTTTGAATATCCCGATGCCTCCGTTTGATCCTGCGGATGAGTTTGAGGATTAAGGCGGGTGCTCGAGTGGACTGGTGCGTTGATTTGAGAAGAAAAAACCCAGTCGGAGCGAATCCGGCTGGGTTTTTTAAGTGAGCTCATGCGCTCCACGAACGTGGGCTATCTGAGCTGGCGGAGTTACTGAAATGCCTTGAGGACAAGGCTGGCGTTATGGCCTCCGAAACCGAAGCTGTTATTGAGCGCGACGCGAATGGGCCGTTCTTTGGCGGTGTGTGCGGTATAGTCGAGGTCGCACTGTTCGTCTGGGTCGTCGAGGTTGATGGTGGGCGGCACGATGCTGTTTTGGATGGCCAAAGTGCAGACGACGCTTTCGACCGCGCCAGCGGCTCCGAGGAGATGGCCGGTCATGGATTTTGAGGACGAGACGGAAAGTTTCTTTGCGTGGTCACCGAAGAGTCCCTTGATGGCCTTGGTTTCGCAGACATCACCGACTGAGGTGGAGGTGCCGTGGGCATTAATGTAATCGACCTGTTCGGGGGTGATACCGGCCTTATTGAGGGCCATGCGCATGCAGCGTTGCGCCCCTTCTCCTTCAGGGAGTGGCGACGTCATATGGTAAGCGTCCGCAGTCAGACCGTATCCGGCTACTTCTCCGTAAATTCGGGCTCCGCGTTGGCGAGCGTGCTCGAGTTCTTCAAGAACGAGAACGCCAGCGCCTTCGCCCATGACGAAACCGTCGCGACCTTTGTCGAAGGGGCGGGATGCTTTCTCTGGGGCGTCGTTGCGCGTGGAGAGAGCTTTCATGGCCGCGAATCCGCCGATGCCGAGTGGGACGATGGCCGCTTCGGAGCCGCCTGCGAGGAAGAGGTCTGCATCGCCTTCCCGGATCATGCGCCAAGCTTCGCCGATGGCATGGGCGGAGGTTGCGCAAGCGGAGACGGGGGCATAATTGGGGCCTTGGAGGCCATATTCCATGGAGACCAAGCCGCTGGCCATGTTGGAGATCATCATGGGGATCATGAACGGAGAGATGCGGCCGGGCCCTTTGGTCATGAGCACGGCGTGTTGATCTGCCAGCGATTGAAGACCTCCGATGCCGGATCCGATGACGACGCCGAAGCGTTCTGGGTTTCCGGGGGCGCCCTCAAGACCGGCATCGGCCATGGCGAGTTTTGCGGCGGCCATGGCGAGTTGGGTATAGCGGTCGGCTCGGCGTGCGTCTTTTGGGACTTTGAACCATTTGGCAGGTTCGAAGTCGGTGATTTCGCCTCCGATTTGGCAGTCGTAATTGGAGATGTCGAAGAGGGTGATGCGTTTGATGCCGCTGACGCCGCCGGAGACATTTTTCCAGAAGGTATCGAGATCGGCTCCGAGAGGGGTTTGGATCCCCATTCCTGTGATGACAACTCTACGCGTGGTGCTCATAAAAGTGGGTCGAAAGCGTCACCGTCCCAGTGCGGGACGGCGGATGCAAACGCAAAGTGCGTTGGGTTTCGAGAAGGGCGCTTCTAGGGGTTCGACTCGCGTTGGGTAGGATGGCAGAGTGTGAGGCTCAAGAAGCCAAGCCATGCCAAAAGTGTTCCTAAAAACGTACGGGTGTCAGATGAACGAGCGCGATTCCGAGCAGGTGCTCAGAGATTTGCTGGCCCGAGGCTACGAGAAAGCGGAGACGGAGGCGCAGGCCGATGTCGTTTTGTTGAATACCTGCAGTGTTCGCGACATGGCGGAGCAGAAGGCGATAGGGAAGATGGGGATGCTGTCGAGGCTAAGGGCAAGCAAGCCGGAGATGGTCTTTGGGTTCTTGGGATGCATGGCTCAGAGCCGGGGGGAGGAGCTTGTTCGTGATGTCGCGGGGGTCGATTTGGTGGTGGGAACCCAGAAATTTCACCGGGTGGCGGATTACGTGGAGGAACTGGTGCGCCGTAAAACGGTGTTGCGGGAGAACTTGATGGACGATGAGCGGTTTTCGATTGTGGATGTGGAGGAGGAGGCGGGGTCCCAAGAGACGATTCGGGAGCATGTGCTGGAGTCGGGGCAGGCGACGGCGTTTGTGTCGATCATGCAGGGATGCAACATGCACTGTACTTATTGCATCGTGCCGAAAACCCGAGGGGCGGAGCGTTCGCGTGCGATTGGAGAGATTGTGGAGGAGGTGCGGGGATTGGTTGCTCGCGGGGTGAAGGAAGTGACGCTTCTCGGGCAGATTGTGAATTTGTATGGGCGTCACGAATTTCCGAAGGTGGATGGGAAGAGTCCTTTTGTTCAGTTACTGGACGCGGTGCACGAGGTGGAGGGGTTGAGAAGGTTGCGCTTCACTTCGCCGCATCCCATTGGGTTTCGGCAGGATTTGGTCGAGGCGTTTGCGCGGCTGCCGAAGCTCATGCCGCACGTGCATCTTCCGCTTCAGTCAGGGTCGGATCGGATTTTGAAGGCGATGCATCGGGGGTATACGGTGGAGAAGTATGTGGCTCTCACGGAGGCGCTTCGGAGGGCTCGGCCGGATTTGGCGATTACAACTGATGTGATTGTTGGGTTTCCTGGGGAGACGGACGAGGACTATCAAGCGACGCGGGCGGTTGTGGAGAGGTTGGGGTTCGATAACGCCTTTGTATTTCGGTATTCGCCTCGGCGGGACACGCCTGCGGCAGAAATGGAGGAGCAGCTCTCTGACGAGGTGAAGGAGGCGCGGAATCAGGATTTGTTGACTGTTGTGGATGCATGGGCGAAGGCGAAGGGGGAGGCGTTGGTTGGGCAGCGGGTGGAGGTGCTGTGTGAGGGGCTGAGCAAGCGGAACCCGGAAAGGCTTTCGGGGAGGAGCCCAGGGAACAAGGTGGTGATTTTTGAGGGTGGAGAGCGTTTTGTGGGGCAAGTTTTCGAGGTGCAAATCCTACGCTCGACGGGTTTTTCGCTGTATGGCGACCCCGCGATCATGGGGTGAGTTCTTGAGGGAGGCCACAAGGGGTTGTGGTTTAAAAGTGGAGGGACCCCATATCTGGTGCTTGCCAGCGAGGGTGGGGAACGTTCAATTAGGGGCAGTTGAACCAATCTGTCCCGTATGTACCTCCAATCTCTCGAGCTCTTCGGATTCAAATCTTTCGCTCCCAGGACCGTTCTGAACTTCCACAGGGGTGTGACCTGCGTGGTGGGGCCGAACGGTTGTGGGAAGAGCAACGTGCTGGACGCGATTCGGTGGGTGCTTGGGGAGCAGTCGGCCAAGGCTCTCCGAGGAGGAGAGATGGCGGACGTTATTTTTTCGGGAACCGATTCGAGGTCGGCGCTTGGGATGGCAGAGGTCTCGATGAATTTTGCGGAATGCGAGAAGGAGCTGGGGGTAGCGTGGAGCGAGGTGACGATCACTCGTCGGGTTTTTCGGGATGGAAGTTCGGAGTATTTGCTCAACAAAACGCCGTGCCGGTTGAAGGACATTCACCAGTTGTTCATGGACACTGGGATTGGTCGGTCGGCGTATTCGATCATGGAGCAGGGGAAGATTGACCAAATCCTGTCTTCGCGTCCGGAGGATCGGCGGGCGATTTTTGAGGAGGCGGCTGGAATTACGCGGTTTAAGAGTCAGAAGAAGGAGGCCTTGAGGAAGTTGGAGGCGACGGAGGCGAATTTGGTGCGCCTTGATGACATTATCAAGGAGGTGCGCCGGCAGATTGGTTCGCTTCAGCGGCAGGCAGGGAAGGCGCGTCGGTACCAGTCGTTACTGATGGAATTGAAGACTTTGGAGACGCATTCGGCTAAGCGTCAGTGGGATGCACTGGATGAACAGTTGCAGTTGAGTCGTGCGGAGTTGGAGGGGCAGCAGGGGCGACAGATGGAGTTGGAGCAGGAGATTGAGGCTGGGGAGTCGGAGTTAGCGGTGCGTCGGAGTGCGCTCTCTGACATGGAAGAGAAGCTGGAGACATCGCGGAGGTCGGTGAATGACTTGAGGACCCGAATTTCCAACCATGAAAACCGGATTGTGTTCAATCGGGAGCGGTTGGAGGAGTTTTTGGGTTTGTTATCGAGGTATCGTGGGGATGTGGCGGGATCGGAGGAGAAGTTGAGGATGGCGGAGGGGGCGATTCGGGAGGCGGACGTTGAGTTGGAGCAGATTACGGAGCTGTTGCGGACGGAGCTGGCTCGGATGGCGGAGAAGCAGGCTCAGGCGTCGGCATTGGTTGAGGAGAAGGTTTCTGCGGAGCGCGGGGTGCAAGGGATTGTGCAGGAAGTGCAGCGACTGGAGCATCGGGTGTCGACCTTGCGTGGTCAGATGGCGAGCGTGACTCAGGCTCGGGATGGAGCGGAGGCGCGGTTGGGGATTTTGGCGGCGGAATTGGATCAGCTTCGAGCTGGTGGAAGCCGGTTAGAGGATCAGATGGCAGAGGTGCGTACCGAAGTGGAGTCCACGCAGCGGCGTTTGGAGGAGCGGACGACGGAGGTGGCGGATATAGAGGGGCAGCTTCGGATTGGGCAGATGGGGATTGCGACGGTGGAAGGGGATTTGCGGGAGTTGCAGAGGACGTTGGCTGAGCGTGAGAGCCGTTTGGAGGTGCTTGAAGCGTTGGTTGAGAGTGGGGAAGGGTTTTCTGCGGGGACGCAGGAGGTGTTGAAGGGGTTGGACAATCCGGAGTTTTTCAAGCCGGCGATTTCTGGCGCTTTGGCGCAGTTTATCGAAGTGGAGCCGGAGTATGTTGCGGCGGTGGAGGCGGCTTTGGGGGCGAATCTGCAGGCGATTGTGATGAAGGACACGATGGTGGCGGAGCACATCATCAAGACGTTGGCGGCGGGGAAGCTTGGGAAGACGGTGTTGGCGTTGAAGGATTTGGACCACGCCTTTGAGCATGTGGAGAACTCGGCGCTGGAGCTTCCGGCGGGAGCCCTTGGATGGCTGATCCACAAGGTGAAGGCTCGCCCTGAGGTGCAGCGTTTGGTGGAGAGGCTTGTGAATTTTGCGGTGTTGGTTCCGGATGTGGAGACGGCGTTGAAGCTTTTCCCTCGCAAAGGGTGGTTGATGGTAACGCTCAAAGGGGAGGTTTTGACCGGGGATGGCATGTTACATGGGGGAGCGGATTCGGCCTCAGGCGTGGCGTCGATGTTGGAACGCAAGAACCAGATTGCGGGTCTCCACACAGAGGTGGAGACGATGCGGAGCGGAGTGGCAGCGAAGCAGCAGCGGCGTGAGGAGTTGGTGGCGGAGATGGTGGTTCTACAGGGGCGTTTGCAGGAGGCGGTGCTAGAGAAGCAGCATGCTACGGTTGGTCTTTCGACGTTGCGTGGGCAGATGAGTTTGCTGGAGCGCGAGGCGACGGAAACGCAGCGCAAACTACAGAGTATCGAGGGCGAACAGGGGTCTGCTCAGGCGCGGTTTCAGGAAGCGACGCAGCGGGCGGAAGGATTAGAGGCGGAAGTGTTTGAAACGCTGGGGTTGATTGACTCGCAGCAGGCGAAGCGTCAGGAAGTTCAGGGGG
>CANFNA010000136.1 GCA_947448395.1 Chthoniobacteraceae bacterium | reverse complement strand
GGCCCATGCGCGGGCCGGGGACGGCAAGCAAATCTTCCTGAACCTGAAAGACGCGGCCTTGCGAAACTGCGCTTATGTTGCGCCAGATCGGATGTTTTTTCCACGCCAACAAGGCGGTGGCAGCAGCATCGGTTTGAGCGTTTTTGGAGCATATCAGAATGCATTCGGGATTACGTGAGACGACGGTCTCCAAGGCGACTTGCGGCCAGTGGGTTTGAAAGTTTGCCGCCGTATTATCGGCACCCGCGATGGATAGAATCTCGCCCGCAAAAGTCTTTGAATTCGTGCTGTAGAGGGATTTCCAATCATACAACAGGAGCGTACGCGGCCTAGTGCGTCCTCTCGTGCGAGATTGGACGGCTTCGAGCGTTTCACGAATGGCAGCGCAGAGGGCTGCGGCTTTTTCAGATTGCTGGAACACCATTCCCAAAACTTCGATATCGCTAAGAGTGCCTTCGATTCCAGACTGCCCAAGAACAAGGATTGGGAGTCCGATTTTGCGCATTTGCTCTATAGCAAGCGGCGATGTAATCGGAGTTGCGACGAGAAGATCGGGTTGAAGCGCGAGGAGGACCTCGATGTTCGGTGTATCGATCCTTTGGATGCGGGCTAGGCTCTGACTTTGTGCATTGGGATGGCAGAAGGTCGTGACGGCGACAAGACGGTCGCTGAGTCCGAGCGCCTCCATGGACTCCGTTAGGCTGGGGGCAAGCGATACAACTCGTGTTGGAATTCTGGGGATGCGGACGAGGGTGCCGGTGTAATCGGTGTGTTCGAGTGGGCGTTGGTGAGTGTGCTGAGCTGGAGGTGGTAATCCTGTTTCTGCGGAATCCAATGCTGGAAGTACGCTGAGGAATGTTGCGACGCAGGCGCCGAAGGCTCGCCGCAGAAAAGCTGATCTGGGTGAGGGATACATGGCCGCTTGGTGAGGGGGGGAGGTACGGACTTCAGACTCCGGAAGGATTTGTAATTCGAGCCAGACTTTGTCGTGCTTGATGCACGTCGAGTTGAATCTGTTTCTTGAGTGAGTCCAAATCTGGAAAGCGGATTTCCGGTCTGAGAAACGAGACAAATTCGACCTCCAACACCTCATCATAAAGATCCTGTTCTGTATCTAGGAGGTGAACTTCGAGAAGTGTTTGGGAGGAGGGGAGGTCGAGGGTGGGACGAACGCCGAGATTCGCAACGCCGTCGAACACGCGATCCTTCCAGTGAATCCGCACTGCGTAGACCCCATGGGGAGGGAGTTGTTCGTTGAAAAGCGATAGATTTGCCGTTGGGAATCCCAGTTTTGCTCCGAGTTTTTTCCCGTGTCGAACGATCCCAAGAACGGAGTAAGGTCGTCCCAGCATCGAGGCGGCGCCTGCGATATCGCCACCTGCGATGCTGGTGCGGACGCGTGTGCTGCTGACGGCTTCATCCCCAGAAAGCACCGAAGTGATGCCGATGGCATCAAAGCGATTTTGCTGACCCAATTGGCGGAGGAGTTCGAGGTTTCCAGCGCGACCTTTTCCGAAGGACCAATCGTGACCGACACAAATGGCACCGAGAGGTTGGGCGGCTTGAATGAGTGCCTGCACGAATACGTTTGGCGGTGTTTGCGCTAACACCGAATCAAAGGGAAGAAACAGCGCGTGAGAAAAGCCCATGGCATCCAGAAGGCGGACTTTATGTTCGCGATTGGTGAGTTGTAGTGGGGCGGCTTCGGGGCGGAGGATTCTAGCAGGATGCGGATCAAACGTGAGCGGGATGGCGGTGCCTCCTAGGCGAGAGGCTTCGTGTTGTGCCCGCTTCAAAACGGCCTGATGCCCAAGGTGCAGTCCGTCGAAGACGCCGGCGGCCAGCACGACCGGTCCCTTGACTGGGCGGAGCGAATCAATGGCCTCCAAGACAATCATAGCCGTGCTGGTGTTTCCGATTTAAGCGCCTCTGAGTCGTGAAACGGTCGGCAGATCCAGAACTTGCGCTGCAATCTGCGATGCGTCCAAGGACCGGAGGGATTCAATCGTCAGTGCATTTTGGACGGAGAATCGTCCTGATAGTGTCCGTCTCAGGCTGCTGAGGTGGGCGCCGCATTCGAGTTTCTCGCCGATGTCGTAGGCATAAGTGCGAACATAGAAGCCCTTGCTGCAGACGACGCGAAATACGATTTCCGGAAGTCGGACCGTTTGAATCTCATGTGCGAAAACGTGTACAAACCGGGGTTCGCGTTCCACAACCTGACCTTTGCGAGCGAGCTTGTAGAGGGGAACTCCATCTTTCTTGATGGCAGAAACCATGGGTGGCGTTTGATAGAAGTCGCCGTGGAACTCTTGGAATACAGCCTCGAGTTGTGACATTGAAAATTCGGGCACTGGGCGAGTTTCAACGACCTCGCCATCAGCATCCTGACTGTCCGTGGTGACCCCGAGATGCATGGTGCCCACGTATTCTTTGTCCTCGGCCATCAACAAATCCTGAATTTTTGTTCCGCGACCAAGCACAATGAGCAGCAGTCCGGTCGCCAAAGGATCGAGCGTTCCGCAGTGTCCCACTTTTTTAATGCCTAGTTTTTTGCGGACCATGGCAACGACATCGTGGGAAGTCATGTTGGATTCCTTGTCGATGAGGAGAACGCCGTCCAATTCTTCGAAACGCATGGCCATAAAAGGGGATAGGGGAAGGGTGGGAGTCAGTACGTGGTTGCGCCTAGATGCCTCAATTTTGATGGAGTGAGGCCAAAGCGGGAAGGCGCTTGAGGATCGCACCGAGCACTGAGGATTGGACCTCGCGAAGCGACCCAGAGATTCGGGCTCCGGACGCTAGGATGTGTCCACCGCCACCAAATTCGCGGCAGATTTCACAAACATCTACGGAAGGATCTTTGGAACGGAGACTGATTCGGATCGTCTCACTGTCGATTTCCTCAAAGAAGGCTGCGACGACGACCCCTTCGAGGGAGCGGATAATGTCGATCATTCCCTCGGTGTCGTCGGGAATGGTTTTGAGGTGCTTGGCGGTTGAGAGAGGCAAGGCAAAGCTTGCGATGCGATCTTGTCCTGAGAATTCCAAGACGTTGAGTAGGGATCGGAGCAGTTCGAGCCGTCGACGGGGACTGGATTGGTAGAGTTGTTGGTTAATCCATCCGACATCGACTCCTCGGCGGAGAAGTTCGGCGGCAATCTCGTAGGTTCGCTCTGTGGTTGCGGGGTATTGGAAAGAGCCCGTATCGGTCGAGATGGCGGCGTAGAGGGAGGCCGCCATTTCTGCGGTTATGGGTAGATCGCACTGAGAGAATAATTCGAAAAGGATCTGACCTGCGGCGGGCGCATGGGTGTCCACGTAGACGAGATCGCCGAGCCGGTCATTGGAAACGTGATGATCAATGTTGATCCAAATCCCCTGGGTTCCAGCCGCCGATAGACAACGGCTCCCCGCACGATTTCGAACAGCTGTATCGACGACGATTACAACCTCAAATGATTGAGTTGTTGGGGGGGGGAGCGTGAGGAGACTTGATCCGGGGAGAAACTGGAGACGCTCAGGAAGTCCGTCTTCGTTCCAAACCGATACCGTTTTCCCCATCGCTCTTAAGCAGAGTCCGAGTGCAAGAGAGCAGCCAATGGCGTCTCCGTCGGGGCGGAAGTGACTCAGGATGAGAAAGGTCTGTTTCGAGTGGAACAGTTGGGCGATGTCCTGAAGGCGGCAGTTCGGCTTCATGCGTGTTAGGAATCCGGATCTGACGCATCCGGATAGCAGGGATAAGAAAACCGGAGATCCGAGTTACGGGGCGGGTTGAGGAGGGTTCTGGGAGGCAGAATGAGGAGACTCCACTTCGGGAAGGAGATTTAGCTCTTCCATGATGCGGATCACATTCGTTCCCCGCTCGATGCCGGTATCCAATTTGAAATGCAGGAGCGGGGTGTATTTCATCACCACTTTCCTTGAGAGAGCGTGTTGAAGAGGAACTCGCTTGGATTGAACTACGGAAAGTGCTTTCTGACGCTGAGCCTCAGTTCCGATGACGGAGAGATAGATGTGGGCGTGCTTGAGGTCAGGGGTGCTGTCGACCTGTTGTACGGTGACCAACTGCGCATCAAAATTGAAGTCGCGGCGGATCATCTCACCGATCTCACGTTTAATGAGTTCGTTGACGCGTTCGAGACGATGTTTAGCCATGGGACGAAGGGGTGCTGGACCTTTTGGAAGGCCTCAGAGGACACTTCAAACTAACGCAGGGAAAATCAGAGCTGCTGAGGAACTTTCTCCAGAATGTAACACTCGATCGTGTCTCCTTCTTCGTACTCCTCAAAAGTTCCGAGCTTGATGCCGCACTCCATCCCACTTCGGACTTCTTTGACGTCATCTTGAAAGCGGCGGAGCGTTGAGAGGCCGCCGTCGTAGATGGGTTGACGACCACGGAGCACGCGGGCCCGAGCGGTTTTGAGGATTCGTCCGTCGGTGACGTAACTCCCAGCAACCACGCCCTTAGCCAAATCGAATACCTTGCGGATTTCGGCATGGCCAATGACATTTTCACGGCTTTCCGGATCCAACATACCCGCCATGGCATCTTTCACTTGGTCGATCAGTTCGTAGATGATGGAGAAGAGTTTGATTTGCACCCCTTCGCGCTTCGCAGTGGAGGCGGCGTTATTTTCAGTTTTGACGTTGAAGCCAACAATGATCGCGTTCGAAGCAGCCGAGAGTAGTACATCGCTTTCACTGATCGGACCGACGGCGCTATGAACGATTTCCAGGTCGATCTTTTTACTCTTAATTTGCTTCAGGGAAGCAACAAGCGCTTCACTGGAACCTTGCACATCTGCTTTGAGGACGATTCGCAGATTCTTACGTTGATCCTCCGAGAGAGCCTCGAAAAGGTTTTCCAATGTGGGTCGCTCTGGAGCAGCAAGCTTGTTGATGCGCTCTGCGTTGACCCGCTCTTCAGAGAGGGTGGCGGCAGCGCGCTCGTTTTCCATAACCACTAGCTCGTCCCCAGCATTGGGGAGTCCGCTGAACCCGAGAATCTTCACCGGAGTTGAAGGGCCCGCGCTCTTAATAGGTTTACCTGTATCGTCGAGTAAGCCCTTAATTTTTCCAGAGTATCGGCCGCAGATGAAGGCATCCCCTATTTTAAGGGTTCCGCACTTCACAATGAGCGTCGCGGTGGGGCCTCTTCCCTGTTCTACCTGCGCTTCGATGGTCACGGCGCGGGCGACACCTGCGGAAGTTGCTTTGAGTTCAGAAACTTCCGCTACGAGGAGGATACTCTCTAGGAGTTCCTTTACGCCGTCTCCTTTTAGTGCTGCAACTGGCACGCAGATGGTATCACCGCCCCAATCTTCGGGGCTAAGTCCTTTTTCCTGAAGCTGTCCCTTAACGCGGTCAAGATTGGCTCCATTGGCGTCCATCTTGGTGATCGCCACGATAATTTGAACTTTGGCTGCCTTTGCGTGGGAGAGGGCTTCTAGGGTTTGAGGCATGATCCCGTCGTCTGCTGCAACTACGAGAACAACGATATCTGTGACATTCGCGCCGCGGGCTCGCATTGCGGAGAAGGCGGCGTGACCGGGGGTATCGAGGAAAGTAATGCGATGAGAATTCTGGGTGACGGAATAAGCACCAATGTGCTGGGTAATTCCGCCCGCTTCTCCCTTGGCAACCCGTGTCTTGCGGATTGCGTCCATTAGGGTGGTCTTTCCATGGTCAACGTGTCCCATGAATGCAACAATCGGAGCGCGAAGCACGAGTTCATCCGCCTTCGGTTTTGCGGGCTCCTTCGGAGGTTCTACGATCTTTTCGACAGGCTTGTGGACGCCGGCTCCTTTTTCGCGCTTCTCGCGTTCGAAGGTGAATCCGTATTTTTGGCAAACCTTCGTTGCAACATCCAGTTCCACGGGCTGGTTGAGGTTCACGAAGATGTTCATACTCATGAGGTCACGAATGAGCTCAAAAGGTTTTAGGCCAATCGCTGTGGCAAGTTCCCTTACGATGATCGGAGGCTTCAGAGAAATGACTTTCTCGTTGCTTTTTGCCTCGTCAGCGGCGGGTTCTGCCGCAGGAAGTTCATCGGCGATCACTTGAGGGGGCACCTCGAGTGGGGCTTCGACTTCAGCCGTTTCGGCTTCGTTCGGCTCAGGAATTTTCGATTTTGGGGCCTCGGGCTCGAGGAGTCGGGAAATTGGACTTAGCCCCTTGAATGCCGAGGAAGTGGATGTGGCACGTTTACGAGGCGTTTTGACTTTTTCGTCGATTAAAGAGAGTGCCTCTTTCGGAGGGGCTTTGGCAGGAGCTGGAGTCTTCTCCGCCGCGGAAGGTCCATCCTTTTGGGCGCCAGCTTTGCTTGAGGCAGCAACTTTTCGTGTGCTGGGCTGCTTCGGGGCAGAATTCTCAGCTGTCGTTTTTTGGGTGGAGGAGCGTGGAGGTCTTGTGGCCATTCAGGAAAAAACTATGGAGTAAGGGAGCGGGGAGAGACTCGAGATATTTGGATTTGTTTTAGGCGTTTGCTTTTTCCATTTCGCGTTGAGCCGCAACCAGAATGGTCTCTGCCTGTTTCTCATCGCATCCAATGGCCTCAGCAATCTGTGCGGCAGTGGAGGGGGCGATCACCTCTACGAAGGCCATTCCGGCCATGGTTAATTTACGGGCCAAGTCGACTTCAATGCCGAGCGATAAAGCCAGAGCGACGGCCCCTTTCTCAACATTCTGTTCGAATGCTTCCCGGACGGATTCGTCTTTATCGATCGAGATATCCCAACCGGTAAGGCGAGAAGTGAGCCGCGCATTCTGTCCGCGCTTGCCGATGGCCAGCGAGAGTTGGTCCGCCTCGACTTTTATCTGAACGTTGTGCTTGGCTTCGTTCAGGGTAATCGACTTCACCTTCGCCGGTTTGAGTGCCTCGAGAACCAGTTCTTTAATGTCAGAGCTCCAGCGGATGATATCCACCTTTTCGTTGTTTAATTCCCTGACAATATTCTTCACGCGTGCCCCTCTCATTCCAACACAGGCGCCCACTGGATCCACTTTCTCATTTGCGCTCCAAACGGCTATTTTGGTCCTGTGTCCGGCTTCGCGGGCAATCCCCTTAATCTCAACCGTTCGGTCGGCAATTTCAGCTACCTCGGTCTCGAAAAGGCGCCGAACGAAATTCGGATGGCTTCGGGAAAGAATAATCTCAGGCCCCCGAACGCCGTTCTCTACGGCAACGACGTAAGCGCGAATTCGGTCACCGACAGAATATTCCTCGGTGGCAACGCGTTCGCGATTGGGCATAATGCCTTCAAATTTTCCGAGGTCTACGATCACATCGGAACGCTCAAAGCGGCGGACGGTTCCGGTGATAATTTCTCCGGCTCGGTCTCGGAACTCCTCGTAAATCATTTCACGCTCTGCCTGCCGGAGCCGCTGATTAATGGCCTGACGGGCTGTCTGGGCGGCAATCCGACCGAAATCCTTTGGGGTGACAGAAATATCAAGTTCTTCACCGAGTTGGGCGTCTTCTTTCACCTTTTTTCGGGCTTCTGTCAGACTGACCTCGTCGTGTTTGTTGACCACTCGCTCTACAACAATCAGTTTTGCGATGGCCTTGATGTCTCCTGACTTTGGATCGATCTCCACCCGTAATTCACGGGCAGGGCCAACGGCCTTGCGAGCAGCCGTAAGAAGGGCGTTGTTGATGGCCTCGAGGAGAACTTCTCTCTTGATGCCTTTATCACGCTCGAAAAAGTCGAGTCCGGCTAGGATTTCGCTGTTCATAATGGACGGGGTGACCAGAGACAAAAAAAAGTGGGTTTCTCTAAACCCACTTCATCGCACTGGCCGAGGGTCTAATATAAGAGATGCCCCCCTGGCAGTCAAGAATCCAAAGGAGGACCTCCCTTGCGTTCCAGTGTGAAGGGCAGGCAAGGGGGGCGGCTGGAACCAGAGGCGGCGCGAGGAAATCAAGAAGTCGGGGCTTCGTCGTTACTCCAACTGACCACGTTTACTAGTCTTTCGTTTGTCTTTCGGAGCCTCTTTGCGAGTTCCGCAACAATGACGGAAACAATCTTGAATCCGATCCCCGGATAGGTGACCAAGAACTCGCGGATCGTGTTATAGTCGACGACCGCCATTTTGGTGGGTTTCATCGCCCAGATGCTCGCTGAGGCCGTTCCGGGATCGAACAGATTTACTTCACCAAAAAACGCGCCAGGGCCCAGACGGGCTAACAGTAATTCTCTACCCTGTGCGAGGCGACGAACCTGAACGGATCCTTCGTCTAAAATATAAAGGTGGGTGACAATCTGGCCCTCAGCCAAAATTTGAGCGCCGCTTTCGACCTCCCACGGAAGCAGAATGGACTGAAAAGCATGCAACTCGT
>CANFNA010000135.1 GCA_947448395.1 Chthoniobacteraceae bacterium | reverse complement strand
GCCAGAAAGGACAGAGGGGATATCTTGCCGCCTGTGCGCTACAGGGTCTCGGGTTTGAGCGGGTTGCAAACTTGCGAGGAGGATTTTTGCAGGCGAGTTTGAATGGGTTTTTGATTGATCGCGTGGAGTCGTGCTGAGGTGGGGAGTTGAGAGGATGTGAAGGGCGTGTCCTTCGTAGAGGATGCTCTAATTGGCTTGGGATTTTTTATTTGGTTCGGTGTGTTCGGTGCGGAAGAGAGCCTCAGCGCGGGCAGCGAGATCGGGTTGCTCCGATGCGATGTTACGGCTTTCGGAGGGGTCGTTTTGAAGGTCGAAGAGTTCTAGTTTGGATTCTTTGACGCCGCTGCGAATGACTTTCCAACGTCCATCCATGAGTACTGCTTGAGAGAAGCCCCGTTCATAAAACTCCCAATACAGGTGGGAGTGGTGCATTTGTTTTTCGCGTTGGCCAAGGAGTTCGGAAACGAAGCTGATTCCGTCACGTCCCTTTGGAATTTCGACGCCTGCAAGGTCCGCTGCGGTGCTGAGAAAATCTCCAAAATAGCCGACGTGATTGGATTCTGCGCCCGCCTTAATGCGACCTGGCCACCATGCGATGGTTGGGACACGGATGCCTCCCTCTGTTAAGTCGCGTTTCTTTCCGCGGAGGAGTCCATTTTTAGAGAAGAGATCCAAATCTCCTTCGCCTCCCTCGGTGTGATGGCCGTTATCGGAACTGAAAATGACGAGGGTTTTTTCTTCCAGATTCAGCTCGCGGAGTTTGCTGAGCATTTTGCCGACGTGGTTATCCATTCGGGAGACCATGGCGGCATGTCCTTTTTGAGGGTTGTTCCATGGTTTATCGACATAAGCGCCATAGTCAGGGACTTCATTCCCGTCTTTAAGCTGGGCAGTGGCCTCATTGTTGGCGTGGGGAATCGCCATGGACCAATAAAGGAAGAAGGGTTTCTCCCGATGCTTTTCAACAAATCCAATCGCTTCTTCGGCAAAGAGATCATCTGCGTACTGGACGCGCTCGATGGGTACGCCTGCAGGGTCAGCGGGATCTAAGGAAGTTGCGCGAACTTTGTTGGGAAGGGGGATGCGCTCTGAGTTTCGCCACAGGAAATCGGGGAAATGATTGTGGGCATGTTTGTGGGTGAGAAATCCCATGAAATAGTCGAAGCCCTGCCGATTGGGATGGCCGTCGTTCTTCTCGGTTCCGAGCCCCCATTTTCCGACAGCTCCCGTAGCATAACCGCCAGATTTGAGGACTTTAGAAACGGTGGGTTCGTCGAGACGGAGGGAGGCTCCTTCCGCTTCGGGGTTTTGGTTGCGGCGAATGGTGGCGTGGCCATTGTGCAGGCCTGTCAAAAGGACGGTTCTGGAGGGGGCGCACACCGTATTTCCTGAGTAGAATTGCAGGAAGCGCATCCCCTCGTCGGCCATTTTATCGAGGGACGGAGTCGCGATAATCTTCTGACCGTAGCAGCCGAGTTCTCCGTAGCCCAAGTCGTCGGAGAGGATGAAGATGATATTGGGTTTGGAAGGTAAAGGTGCGGAACGGAGTTCTGCCGGGCAGCCAAGGGTCAGGAGAAGGGCGAGGAAAAGAAGGGGGTGGGGCATAAGCAGGCGGAATAAAGAATCCGCCACGGAGAATGCTTCGTGTGCAAGTCAGACACGAGAGATTTGGCGTTACGGTTGCAGCTCTTTGATGAAAATATTGCGGTACTGCATCAGAGACGGGGAGGAACTCCACTGACCGTCTTTACGGGAGCCGTGGTGTTGGAATCCGATGGGCCCTTTTTCGGGAAAGCCCGGAATGGAGACGCCAGCAAGGACGACTTTGTTGTTGAGCTTCACGCTGACCTTTCCATGGAGGACTGTGATTTCGAAGCGATTCCATTTCCCAACTGGGTTGTCGGCTTTTTCCAATGGGGTAGCCCCAGCCCGAACCTCGGGAGGGTTGTTTTTGTCACGGCGAACCCCGTACATCTCGCCTGAACCGACTGGCCAGCACCAGATATTGACCTGATGTTTTTCGCTGCCGTTTAGCAGAATCCCTGAGTCGGCATCGGGCATGGTCAGCGCAATGGGCTTCCCCTCTGGATCGAGTGCGTCTGAGCCGTCGGGGAGGATTTGGCGGATGTTTGGATTTTGGAACGGAGCCTCTTTAATTCGCCAGTCCGCAATGAGCGTGTAGTTCGAGTATTCTTTTTGAGTCCAGAGGTGTTTTTCGCCTCTGGCTTCACTGAGGGCGTCGTAGTCGATGATTCCACCGGCGGCTTTCCAGTGGTCATTATCTCCTTCGGGGACTTTCCATCCGTCGAAGTTGACTCCGTTGAAAAGCGAGACGAATCCGTCGTAAGGGTTGGCTGTTTGTTCTTCTGGAGTGTCAGAAGCGGGAAGTTCTTTGATGAAGACGTTTTTGAAGTGGCACTCACTGCCCTCGCTTTCCAATGCCAAGAAGCCTTTGCGAGGCACGCAATCTTTAGCAACGGTGACTTCCTTGCCGTTCACTTCTAAACGGAGTTCTCCTCGATTTCCGGTGATGCGGTAGTGATTCCACTCGGGAGCGCTATTGCTGCGTTCTTCGGAGGGGAAACTGCGGCTCCCCTTTTGGGCGATTCGACCGAACGGGGTCATCGAGGCGCCCCAGATGGAGAAAAGATCTCCGTGGGTAGTGTACCACTCGTTTTTACCGGGGATGTTGAAGCCATTATCCAGGACTTGGACTTCAATCCCTCGCGTGTAACCGGTTCCCATTGCTGGGATACCATCACCCCATACAAAAACGCCACTATTTCCGCCGGACTTTAGGTGTCTCCAATCGCATTCGAGGATGAAGTTTTCGTACATCTTCGGAGAGCGCATGTAGCCGGTCGGCACACCGCTGATGACGACCATTCCATCGCGAACCGTGAAAGTGTTTGGCGCGACGTTGACTGGAGTCCACCCCGACAGATCATGGCCGTTGAACATCGGACTGAACCCAGTCGGCATTTCGTTCGCCAGAACGGCGGAAAGAGGGGCGAGGGCTAGGGGGGCTAGGAGAAGGAAACGTTTCATTCGAGGGCAGGGGAATGGGAATTGATTAGTGCAGTAGGTGAACCTGCCAGAGTGTCTCAAGTTAGGCGTTCGTGACGATACGACGGTACGATCGCGTACAAGCCCCAGTTGATCGGCAGTGTGAGGAAAATGGCTCTCCTCAAGGTTTGTTTTTTTCGGTTGTGCTCAGGCGAATGAGCAGGCGCTTAAAAAGTTCCGGCTTGTTTAGGTGTCTGAAAACACGGTACATTTAAATGGCCGAATATTTCTAATTGTCTGTCGTTGTGAATAATCCCGATCCTAATGTTTCTCTTTCTCTCGAGCCGCTTCCCGAGGCTATTCCTAGTGCTCAAAAGAGTGATGAATCAACGGCCGGACCCTTGGACCAAACCGGTTCACTGAAGCTTTCCAGCGATGAAATGGGCGGGGCTAACATGACCATGAGTGGGGCTGTCATGACCCTGGGAGGGGCTACCCTTGGATCAGAATCATCGGGCTTTGGATCGTTTGGAGTTGGGACTCTGACGCTGACGGGCGGAGCGATGGTAATGGCGAACCCAAGTAGCCTCACTCTGAGTGGTTCAGCCTTGGGGAGCGCAAGCGGGCTTCTAGTGGACTCAAACCAAATCGAGGGAGGAGCTGGCGCGATCAACTTGGATGGTGGATTGATTAAGGGCGGCAATGTGGAGTTTTCGACCACGTCAGGAAGCCTATCAACGCGTAGCGACAGTTTTGGAGCGGGAAGCATGACTCTCACGGGAGGTGAGTTGGTGTTGGCGAACACGGGTGACGTATCTGGAAGTTTGGTTTTGAGCGGTCCTGGATTTGAAACCAGCCAGATGACTGGCACTCTTGCACCCACGGGAACGAATGTAACTACCGGAACTCTCGTAATTACCGGAACGATTGTGAGCACTACACCCGTCAATGGGGCCGCTCTGGCGACCTCGGGAATTCTCACGTTGTCAGGGGAAATGATCACGCCCTTGCCGGCAATCCTGAGAGCTGGAGATTTTTCGCAACTACTTCCTGGTCAGATGCCATTGCTGCAAACGTCTCAGATTCGGGTGATGAGCAGCGTGGACATTCGAGCTTTGCAGAGTCCGCAAATACAAAGCATGACGGTTGATCAATTTCAGTGCTTGTCGAAGACCCAGATCGTCAATTTGCGGCCGGAGCAAATCGAGGTTCTGGATTCTGCTCAATTGCGTGCGCTGGGGAGCTCGGGATTGCGGGTCTTTTCGGCGGAGCAAGTGGCAAAGATATCTCCAAGCCAGATACAAGGGCTGCAGTCTGCGGATCTCCGCGGGTTGGGTTCTGTGCAGGTGCAGGGTTTGTCCGTGGAAGCGCTCGGGGTTCTGGGATCCGCTCAGGTGTGTGGGTTGCAGGTTGGAGCGATTCGAGTTCTGAACAGTGAACAAGTGAATGCGTTGTCTGCGGAGCAGATGAGAGGGTTCAACCGAGAGCAGATTTTGGCTTTGCGTCCGGATCAGGTGGCTGAGTTGAGGCCTGAATCCATCGGGGCGCTTCAGACGAAACAAATTGTGGCCATGACCGCGGCGCAGATTGGGGTGCTCAAGAGTGAGCAGGTAGCGGCACTTGGGTCGGTTGGAGTTGGGGCTCTTTCGGTGGGAGGCATTCGTGCTTTGAAGAGCGAGCAGGTTCTTGCGCTCACTTCCGAAGCGGTGCGTGGTCTGAGCGCGGTTCAGATTAGAAGTTTCGATTTGCGCCAGATTGGGGCAATGGAGGCTGAAGATTTTGGAGGATTTGAGAGCAACCAGATCAGGGCGCTGACGGCGGCGCAGATCAAGGTGCTGAAACCAGTCCAAATGTCAGGACTAACCCCAGCTCACATGGCCTCGCTGAAACTTGATCAGGTCAAGGCTTTGAGCACCTTGCAAGTAACCGCTTTGAGCACGACGCAAGTGACGGGATTTAGCGGTGAGATGGTTAATCAATGGGCTCGCATATTGCGGCCGGAGCAAGTGGCAGCTCTGACGACCAGCGGGATTAGGAATTTGAATGCTCGTTCGATTACGCAGTTGACCACTGGAGCCATCGCGTCGCTTTCGACGTTGCAGATAGCGTCTCTGACATCGACGCAGGTGAGGAATTTAACGCCGGCTTGGGGTACTTTGACTCCAGCACAGCGGTCTGCTTTTAGTTCGACGCAGATCACGGCCATTCCAGTGAAAGTGAGGACACTGCTGTTTGGCGCCACTCATTGAGTGATTGCGGTTTTGGGTGGCTGATTTCGCAGCGTGCGCGTGAGAGGTTGAGAAACCTTTGAAGTTCTTCGTAGGCTCTTCGTAGGGAATGGTGCGCGGTGCAGGTTTCGAACCTGCGACCCCCTGCGTGTGAAGCAGGTGCTCTACCCCTGAGCTAACCGCGCGGAGTGCCGTTCCAAAACGGGCCAAAACAACTACCAAATCGAACGGAGAGCGCTAGCGCAAAGTGTCGAATCGGTAAATTTACAGCTCTGTATTCACTCTCTTGGCTTCGGTTCCGTATTCGTTCCGGGTCGGATCATTTTATCTCTGTAGCTATCCGAAAAACGACTCGATCCCAGCCAGACTCCCGTCAAGATTTGAGGCCTATGGCGCTTCGTCCGAGTACGGTTATCATCGAAAATGTGGCTCCTTTGGCAGAGGGAGGAAGGTATCCAATTAAAAGAGTGGTTGGAGAGTCGATGGAGGTGGAGGCCGATATCTTCAAGGATGGTCACGATGTGGTGAGGGCTCGTTTGAAGTGGAGGAAGGTCGGCGAAAAGGAATGGCATTTTTCACCGATGAGTCCGATTCCCAATGGGAACGACCGTTGGCGCGGGGAATGCGCCTTTTTCGAGAACGCGCCTTTTGAATTCACCATTGAGGCCTGGGGGGACGCCTTTCTTTCGTGGCAGCATGAGTTTGGGACGAAGTTCAATGCAGGATTGAAGGATTTAAGGAGCGAGATTTTGGAAGGAGCGCAGTTATTGGAGCAGGCATCGGCGAGAGCCCATGGTCTGAAGAGCAAGAAAGATGCAGCGCGCCTTGCTGAACTCGCTTTGGAAATGCGCGAGGCGTCTCCGGAGAAGGTTGATGCCCTTGCTCATCTGCCTGAGGTGGAAGGGTTGTTCTGGGCGTATCCAAGTCTCAGTGAAGCGACGGAGTTTTCGCTCGAAGTGCCGTCCGTTCGGACTTTGGTGGAGGAATCTTCGGCGCGCTCAAAAAAGGCATCCAATTCTCGGTTCCCTACAGTGTTCGTCGACCGGTCGCAGGCCCTCTTTGCGGCATGGTACGAGTTTTTTCCGAGATCCGCGGAAGGACGTGCGGATCGCGGATCGACTTTTCGGGACTGTTTGGAGCGGGTCGATGACGCTAAGCGGATGGGGTTCGATGTCATCTACTTTCCTCCAATTCATCCGATTGGGCTCAGTGCTCGAAAGGGGAAGAATAACTCGGTGACCTGTCAACCTGGAGAGCCTGGGGTGCCCTATGCGATTGGAAATCGGCATCAGGGATGTCCGAATGGAGGTGGGCACTGCGATGTGGCTCCTGAATTAGGGACGCTGGAAGATTTTGATTGGCTGGTGGAGGAGATCCATGCGCGAGGCATGGAGGTGGCCTTGGATTTTGCGATCAATTGTTCGCCGGATCATCCCTATGTGGAGGCGCATCCCGAGTGGTTTTTCAAGCGGCCGGACGGCACGATTAAGTACGCAGAAAATCCGCCGAAAAAGTATCAGGATGTTTATCCGCTGAATTTCCACAATGCGAACTGGCAGTTGCTTTGGGAGGAATTGACGAACGTGATTTTATTTTGGGCACGTCGGAAGGTCAGGATCTTTCGGGTGGACAATCCCCATACCAAGCCCGTGGCGCTTTGGGAGTATCTCATTGGGAAGGTGCAGGCAGAGTTTCCTGATACGATCTTTTTGTCGGAAGCCTTCACGCGTCCTAAAATGATGCGGGTGTTAGCCAAGGCGGGTTTTGCGCAGAGCTACACGTACTTCACATGGCGCAATAATAAGCACGAACTCACGGAATACTTCACGGAGCTGACCCAGACCGAGAGCGTGGAGTACTTCCGTCCGAATCTGTGGCCAAACACTCCCGATATTCTGCCTTTCTTCCTTCAGCAGGGTGGGCGTCCTGCCTTTGTCATCCGGATGGTGCTTACGGCGACGCTATCTCCGGTGTACGGGATTTATTCTGGGTACGAGTTATGTGAAAATGCGGCGTTGCCGAACAAGGAGGAGTATCTGGATAGTGAGAAGTATCAATGGAAGGAGCGCGACTGGAATGCTCTGGGAAACATCAAAGAATTGATCACGCGGCTAAACCGGATTCGCCGCGAAAACCGGGCCTTGCAAGGGTTCCGTAACCTTCGGTTTCACGGTACGGACAACGATCACGTTTTGTTTTATTCGAAGACCACAGAGGCTCGGGATAACCTGATTCTGGTGGTGGTGTCTTTGGATCCGTGGCACCCGAGACAGTCGAAGATTGATGTGCCTTTGGAGTTGATCGGGTGCAGCGAGGACGAGACGTATCAGGTGCATGATTTGCTAAGCGACGAGCGCTTCTTGTGGAGCGGGCGCCGGAATTATGTGGCGTTGGATCCGCATCATCGTCCAGCGCACGTGTTTCGGGTGCGCAAGAAGGTGCGTCGCGAGACGGATTTTGAGGCCTACTGGTAAAAGAGGTTTTTGGAGATTTGCGGAGGGGTGAGTCCGTTCGCTATTGTGTGAGTTGATCGCGGTGGGTGGGCGTTGGGCGACCGGGGCGAAACTGTTCGAGGTGATCGAGGGAGACAGAGAGGCCTGAAAATTGTTCTGCGGCGACTGGGAGCGCGGAGTGGAGGCACTCGGAAAGGGTTTCAGGGGAGCCTTCTCCGCGCAGATTTACGATGAGTTGTCCGGATGAGGCTGGGTGTTCTAGTTGGATGGAGAGTTCAGGAACAAAGTCGTTCCGGACGAGATTGATGACGGCGATATCGCCGAGCCCGCTGTCTGGGCTGAAGGTCATCTTGAAGTGAGCGATCTCAGCATGGCGCTCTTGGAGTCGTTGCTGAGTTTCAAGGGCGAGGGTTTTTAGAAAGGCGTTGGCATCAAAGTCGATTTTGGACTGGAGCATCACGGTGGCATTGAGCCAACCGAGTAAGGCTTCGCCTTCCGCATAGAGGTCGTAATCGACTTCCATCGTCGTTTTTGAGCCTTGTTCTGAGGATTCGATACGGTGGAACCATGCCTCCAAACCGGTTCCCTGACGGGAGGAAACCGTCAGGACTGGAGTTTCGGGATATTCTTTTTGGATGACCTCTTGCAAGGCTGCGAGCTGGTCCGGGGAAAGGAGCTCTGACTTGGTGATGACCAAGAGGTCAGCCTCCTCGAGTTGTTTTCGGTAGAT
>CANFNA010000134.1 GCA_947448395.1 Chthoniobacteraceae bacterium | reverse complement strand
GCCCCCACCACGGTCGTTGCGCCTCAGAAGGACATTCTAGCCGTTCTGGAGGCCGTCGGACGAATCGACCCCAACCAAACTGGAGGCTCCAGAATTTTAGGAATCCACTTGGAAGGCCCTTACTTCTCACCCGAAAAACCAGGCGCTCATGACCCCAGTCTGATCCGCAATCCCAACCCGCTCGAATACAGGGAATGGCTCCAATACAAGGAGCGCATCACTCAAGTCACCCTCGCCCCCGAATTGCCGGGCGCGCTCGAGCTCATAGAAACCCTGAGCTCCCATGGAATCCGCGCCAGTGGCGGACACAGCGACGCATTGGACGAACACGCAGCGGCTGCTTTTGCTCACGGAATGCGTCATGTGACGCATACCTACAACTGCATGTCTAGCGCACGGCGACGGGGACCTTACCGCGTCGCAGGTCTCCTTGAGTTTGCAATGGGCGAACCAGAAATTCTCTGCGAGCTCATTGCCGATGGCCACCATGTCAGCCCAACCCTGATGCGCGCACTCTACCGCGCCAAAGGCCGTGACGGCATCGCGCTAGTCACCGACGCTGCCGGCGGCGCCGGACTCGCCGTCGGAGAAACCTTTGAAATCGGCCATATTTCAGGCCGAGTCCATGAAGGGATCGCTCTCACAGCCGACGGCAATAGCCTGTGTGCCAGCGTTTCTCGCATGAATGATCTTGTGAAAGTCATGGTCGAAAAAGTGGATGTCCCACTTTGTGAAGCAGTCCAAATGGCTTCGCTCAATCCCGCACGGGCCTTGGGTCTGGAGGAGCGTCTGGGGTCGCTCGAGATAGGCCTCGAAGCAGACCTCGTGATTTTGGATGAACAGCTCCAAGTGACCATGACGTTCGTCGGCGGACAACGGGTGTTCTGAGCCGAGTTCGTCCAGCTTTCAGAGGCCTCGCTCCTTCGCCGAGTCGACCTTCGCAAAGGCGCAGCCTCTATAATCTGATTTCTCCTGCCGGCAGAAAAACCACCCCTCCGAAACTCACTGCCCTTTTTGCCCCAAGTAGGTTTGCACTACCTCAAAGGCTAAGTGCACATCCGCATCGCTCACACAGTAGGGAGGCATGAAGTAGACGACATTGCCAAGCGGCCGAAGAATCACCCCGTGCTCTTGAGCATAGCGCGCAAGTGGTCTCCCTGCCGCCGCAGAGTAATCCCCCGATGCGCTTTTTATTTCAAACGCCGCAATTCCCCCAAGAACCCTCGCCTTTTCGATTCTATGGCTGGATTCAAGAAGCGTTGTGAGACCTCCACTCAACATCTCCGAAATCCTCTCCACTCGCTGCCTCGCTCCAGTGCTTTGAAGTAACCGAAGACTCGCAAGCGCCGCTGCACAGCTGATCGGATTTCCCGTAAAACTGTGTCCGTGAGCCAAAGCACTCGAGAAAGTTTCTCCAAGGAACGCATCAAACAGCGACTGTGCGGCGATCGTCACACCTAGAGGCAAAATGCCCCCAGTGAGGCCCTTCGAAAGACACAAGAGATCCGGTACAAATCCGGACTGATTGAAGGCAAAGGGGGTTCCCGTCCTGTAGAACCCGGTCATCACCTCATCAAAGATCACGGGGATTCCAGCACCCCTGACCATTTCACAAACACGCCGAAGAAACTCCGGACGATGGAAGCGCATTCCAGAAGCGCCCTGAACCAGGGGCTCCGCGATGAATGCGCAAAAGTCGGAAGATCTTTTCCTTAGAACCTCAGCGAACGAATCCAAGCTGCGCTCCTCCTCCTCCTCGGCCGAGTGTCCCCACCATGTGTGCGGCACATCCACACACTCGCTTTTAAAAAACCAAGAGCGGAACGCCTCAAAAAATCCCGACTTCGCTCCAGCACTCATCGCACCAACCGTATCCCCATGATAGCCACCACCAAAAGAGAGCAAGTTCTCCCGGCGCTCGCCTCGATTGCTCCAAAACTGATTACATATTTTTAGCGCAACCTCCACGGCGGTGGATCCGTTGTCGCTATAAAAAACCCGTCCCCTTCCTGAAAAATCCGACAGCTCTAGCAATTCCTCAGCCAAGCTCACTGCAGGCTCATGAGTTACACCGGCAAAATGCACGTGATCCAGTCTTCGGGCCTGCTCAGAAATTGCGTCGGCAAGTTCCGGACACCCGTGCCCATGGATGTTTACCCACCATGATGAAATCATGTCGAGATAGCGCTCCCCAGACTCTCCGTAAAGATATGCGCCCTTCCCCGACTGAATGGACAGCGGAAGCCCGGCAGTCTGATGCTGAGTAAACGGATGCCAGACCACCGCGGCATCTCTTTGGATGAGGCTCTTCACAAAGTTTTTTAGTTCAGAATGCGGAGAGAAAACTCAGGACCCGCTGCAGAGAAACCGATGAGTGGATGGCTAATTTGGCTCCCTCCAAGACGGTTGAGAAACTGGTACCCACTTTCATTCGTAAAATGGATTGGTAAGTTTCACACGAACCCTTCGTCCGCGAATTTGAACGCCTACAACAAAGAACAGAAAACGAAGAGTGTCTCCGACGAGAATCGAACTCGTATTAGCGGTTTAGGAAACCACCGTTCTATCCATTAAACTACGGAGACAAAAACTACAGGCACCAAAGTCGCCCTCCCAAAATCAAAAGACTTAATCAAGGGCAGGTGCGCTCATCCAAACCATAAATCTGCCTTTTCGACAACCTCAGACCCACTGCTAAATCGACTCATTCAATACACGGACCCTTAGATTCAGTCGGATCCAGAAAATAAAAAAAGGCCTCCATTAGGAAGGCCTTATTCTACGCACTCAAAGAATGCTGGTTTTCAAAGAAAACGACTTCAGGAAAGCGCCGCGAGAGCCTTGCCAAGGGCGCTCTTGTGACGGGCCGCCGTGTTGCGATGAACATTTCCACCCTTCACAGCCTTATCCAAAGTCGACACAAAGTGGCGGGCAGCGGTATCCGCTTCGGCTTTTTTTCCGGACTTCACAGCTTCACGAACGGTTTTAAGCGAGTTTTTCACGGCACTGAGAGTGCGGCGGTTGATCAGGGTGCGACGCTCAGTTTGACGGGCTCGCTTTGCTGCGGATGGAGTATTGGCCATGTTGAAAAAATTGGGGCCGGATCAAACCCTTTTTAATTCGAAATGTCAACCTTACAGCTTGATTATCCACTAAAAACCCATCGCCTTTATCCTCGGCACTCGACAAAACTGCAACTTCTCCCCTCCATCTAACGTTTAGATAACTCCCTTTTGTGTTTGTTCGCTCTCTAGGCATGTGGTTCATCAACGCGCTTTCCAAAGCCGGAAGTCTTTCCTGCTTCAGCGTCCTAGCCCTCTTCCACATCCGCTCCGGAGGCACCCTCCCTGCACGACTAATCCGGACGACGTATGAACTCGGAATTCGCTGCCTTCCAGTCATCAGTATTGTAGCCCTCTTCTCCGGATTGGTTCTGGGACTTCAGGGTCACTATGTTTTGGCTCGGTTTGGAGCCTCCGGAATGCTCGGGACGCTCGTCTCCCTCAGCCTCTGTCGCGAGCTAGCCCCCGTCTTGGCGGCTGTCATGATGGCAGGGCAGGCAGGAACTGCCCTAGCCGCAGAACTGGGCATCCAAAGGTCCACAGAACAAATCGACGCCCTGGAGTTAATGGGAATCTCAGCGGAGGGATATCTGGTCGGACCTCGACTTCTGGTGGCCTGTTTCGTTTTCCCCGTACTCACCGCATTGTTCACGATCGTCGGAATTACCGGAGGGTGGCTTTCAGGGTGCGTCCTCCTTAACCAAGACGGCCACTCGTATTGGTCTGCCGTAAGGCTCGCCATTCACTCCAAGGACATTAATGAATGTCTGACTAAAGCGCTCGCATTTGGTCTCCTCACAGTCGCTCTTTGCGCTTTCCAGGGATTTAATGCGCATCTCCACGGTGAAGCCGGCGCCCGATCGGTGAGCGTCGCCACCGTCCGAGGCGTCGTTCTTTCTAGCATCGCAATCCTCGTCGCGGACTATCTCATCACCGCATTACTGGTATGAACGCCATGGTTTCTGACAAAATCACGACGCCCGACCCAATCCCAGCTCCAGAGGAATTACTGAGTGTCCAAGGCCTAAAGAAGTCCTTCGGCACCAAACAGGTCCTTCAAGATGTCAGCTTTCATGTTCCTCATGGTGGCATTGTCGCCATCCTCGGTCGGAGCGGCACAGGAAAATCAGTCCTCCTGCGTTGCATTGTTGGTCTGCTACCCTACGACGAAGGCCAAATCCTCTTCCGCGGAAAGAATGTGGACACCCCTCCTTTTCGCGCCCCACTTCTGAAGGCCTGCAGTTACGTTTTTCAACACAACGCCCTCTTCGACTCCTCGACCGTTTTGGAAAACATGCTCATTCCCCTGCGAGCCCGCGGGGAACTTTCAGAATCCGCACAATTCCAAAAGGCAAAAGACCTCCTCGGTCGAATGGAACTCGAGGACGCCTCCAACCGATTCCCCGCCGAATTGTCAGGGGGAATGCAAAAGCGTCTAGCCGTGGCACGGGCACTCGTTACTGACCCCGAAGTAGTTCTTTTTGATGAGCCAACCGCAGGACTCGATCCCATTCGTCGGAACGCCGTGTTTGAAATGATCGTCAAGCTCCAGAGAGAAAGCCGCTTTACCGCTCTTGTAGTGACTCATGACGTCCAAGAAGCCCTGATCGTTAGCTCTAGAATCGTCTGGCTCGACGCAGGTTGCGTAGCCTTCAGCGGCACCCCGTCGGCTTTTGAAGCCCAGGAAGACCCTAAATTCAGCCTCTTCCGGGACAATTTGCAGGCTTTGAAGCAATCCTTGCGATAACTAATACGCCTTGTTTCTATACAGCTTTGCTAACTTATGAATTCCCCAGGAATGGAACGTGCCGTAGGGCTTTTTGTAATCGGAGGCCTCCTATGCCTCGGTTATTTCGCGTTCCAACTCGGGTCCTCCGAAATTCGCCCGTCGGAAACATATACAATCGAAGCTCGGTTTAACAGCGTGGCAGGCCTCAATCCGGGGGCTCAAATCCAGATTGCGGGGGTTCCCGTTGGGTCCGTCGGAAAACTCTCACTCGGGAAAGATTTTTCAGCCCTGGTCGAACTCCGAATCCGCAAAGACCTACAACTTTCCGCGGACACCATGGCCTCCATTCGAAGTCATGGACTCCTCGGGGACCAGTACGTCTCGCTCACACCCGGCGGAGATGACCGCTTGCTGGCCCCCGGAGAACGCATCACCGATACGGAATCCTCTGTCGACATCCTCCAACTACTCGGCCGTTTCGCGTTCGGTTCCGTAAATTCGGACAAAAAAACATCCTCACCAACTCCCGAGAAAACGCCCCCCGCTGAAGAAATTCCTCTCAAACCATAGTTCCTAGTCCTGAAAAGAAATGCTGCAGAATCTTAAACCCTCCGGATTTGCCCCGATCGTCGCTCTCGTTTGCGGGTCCTCGATCTCGCTTGCTGCCAGTGCGACCAACCAAAGTTCCAACGCCAAAGCAGTGCTAGAACACGGAGTGCGAGACGCCATCAGCATTCTGGAAAAAGAAAAATCCGGCACGGCTTCCAGCGTCCTCTCCAAAAAAGTCAGGCCCATCGCAGAAAAAATCTTTAACTTTGAGAGCATCACCCGAAAGGCGCTCGGGCAGTCATGGAAAGATCTGTCCCCCGAACAGCAAAAGCAGGCTGTAGCCCTCTTCTCAGAAATTCTGATTCGCAAATACGTGAGCCACTTTGTTACTGACAATAAACCTCAACTCACCTTCCTGAGTCCACAGGACTTGGGGAATGGTCGATTGGAAATATCCTCCACGACCCTATCTGGGGGAAACTCCTATTCCGTCATCTACCGACTGGAAACATCGTCAACCGGCTGGCGCGTCTACGATGTAAACATCGAAGGAGTCAGCCTGGTATCCAATTACAGAAGCCAGTTCGACTCCGTCAGACAACGGAGCCCCGGAAATTCTGAAGCCCTGTTGCAAGCCATGAAAGACAGCCTCCAACCCTGACATTTTATGAAAATCTGTAAAACGACTGCCTGTTTTTCACTTCCCGTCTCGATTACGGCCGCTTTCGTGATCTTTTCAGCCGCCTCGCCGCTTTCAGCTGCCACGGTTTACTTCTCTTATCCGCCCTCGGACAAAGGATCCAGAACAGGCCCAACTCCCGCTGAAACTGAAAGAAAGCGACAAACGTCTCCCGCTCCGGACACCCGCTTTTACCAAGCTCCAGTTAATCGACCAGCAGTCCAAGACCAAGGCGCTTCCCCTTCTCCTGAATCTCCTGTCTCTAAAACCAGAGACGTCCGGACACCACGAGTTGCAGAACGTTCCGGTACACGCTCTTCAACCTCTTCGGAACCAGCCGAGGAATTTTCCAAAGTGTCGCGCCCAAGCGACCCGATTGAAGTCGTCAATCGCGGCACCTTCGCCGTCAACCATCAACTCTATCGATTCATTTTCCGCCCCTTGGGAAAATTCACCGAAACAGTCGTCCCCAAACCCGTTCTCACAGCCGCGGACAACGCGTTTGAAAATATTGAAACTCCTGTTCGAGTCGTGGGTTCTCTACTCCAGGGCAAGCCCGGCAGAGCACTCAAAGAGACGGAAAAACTGCTCATCAACAGCACGATCGGAGTGGGCGGCCTTTTCAAAGCATCGGATCACGTAGACTCCCTGAAGAACGTCCCAGCAGAAGATGTGGGCCAGGCCTTCGGTGAATGGGGGATTCCTCAAGGCCCATACGTTGTCATCCCCGTACTCGGTCCCAGTTCCTGTCGCGATCTCCCGGGAAAACTGGCAGACAATTTCCTAAGCCCGATTCGGTGGTTGCATCACAAAACGCTCCGTTACTCGCTATCGGGAGGACGCGCCCTTGAAGAGAACCCCCAACAAATGCGCTCTTACGATCAGGCTACTCAGGGTTCATTGGATAAATACATCGCCGTCCGCGAGGGCTACTTGAGCTACCGCGCTGAAGCCGTACGCCGTTAATTTCAGACCGTCTCCCGAATCTTCCACTACGCCGGGCTAAGGATGCTCAGCAAAACTCGCTCGGTCAGTCTGAGTTTGAACCAAAGCTTAACGCGTCTCAGCAATGCCGTATCGGGCAAGCTTCGCGTAAAGCGTCGCTCGCTGGATCCCCAAAACCTCGGCAGCCCTCTTCTTATTCCAGTGCGTCTCCTCCAAAGCCCGTAGTATCGTGCGACGCTCCTGCTCCTCGAGCCTCAAATCGGACACCAGACTATCCGTCAAAGCCGCCGCTCCCACCTCCGGAGCCCTCAACTCGCTTGGCAATTCCGAAAGACCTATCTTTCCACGCTTGGCCACGATCACCGCGTATTCCACCGCATTCTGCAATTCGCGGATATTTCCGGGCCATGAATACTGCTGCATCCGCTCCATAGCCTCCGCATCAAACTGTGGCGTCACTCGCCCCTCGCGCCCTGCGAAGTGAACCGCGAAACGCTGAAGTAAAATCGGAATCTCCTCGCGCCGATCCCGCAACGCTGGAATGGCAATTTGAAACGTGTTCAGCCGATAGTAAAAATCCTGACGCAACACCCCAGAGCTAATCGCCGATCGCACATCTCGGTTCGTAGCGGCAACTAACCGAAAATCGGCCTTCACAGTTCTCGTACTGCCTAAAGAACGAAACTCACGCTCCTGCAAAACCCTCAAAAAGCGCGTCTGCAATTCGGGAGGCATTTCCGCAACTTCATCCAAAAAAAGTGTCCCTCCATTGGCCTCCCGAATCATCCCCGGAAACTCCGCAACCGCCCCAGTAAAGGCCCCTTTTGCGTAACCAAACAACTCCGCCTCAATCATGTTCGCCGGAAACGCCGCACAGTTAAGCTTCACCATCGGTCGATTCACCCGGCGGCTCAGTTTATGAATCCGGTTCGCCAGCACTTCCTTTCCAACACCACTCTCCCCAATCAACAATACATTCGCGTCGGTCGGCGCCACCTTCTGAATCAACTCATCCACTTGTCGCATCGAGCGACTCTGAAACACGGGACTAAGCTGAGCTTCCGCGTCCTGCAGGCGCTTCTCCAAAACCAAGCTCTGCTCTCGCAAATCCTCCGTTTCAGCCTGCAAACGCCGATGTTCCAACGCCTGCGAAATCAAATTTAGCAATTCCTCAGCCGCATACGGTTTCCCAATAAAATGATAGGCCCCCAGCTTTATCGATTCGATGGCGTTCGCCAAAGAATCGTTCGCAGTGAGAATCAAAACCTCCACGTCCGCGCTCTCTTTTTTCACCTTCCTCAGAACTTCCAGTCCGTCCGCATCTGGAAGGCCGAGGTCGAGCAGCACTAATGCAGGCTTCCAACGCCGCACCATCTGAAGCCCCGCACTCGCATTGAGCGCCGTCTCCACCTCAAATCCACGCCTTTTTAAAAGCGCCTGAATCGTCAGCAACACCGG
>CANFNA010000133.1 GCA_947448395.1 Chthoniobacteraceae bacterium | reverse complement strand
CCTCCAGTCATACGGCTTCCCATTAACTATTATCGGATAAATCACAAACGAAGGAACTGTGGTTAAAAGAACACCGGTGAGCAATCCGGTTAATCCACCACAGAACACAAGCGCACTAAGCCACGATTTCCCCAAACCCATTGCCCGGTCCATTCCGTGAATCGGAAATGGAGAATGAACGTCCCACCGTGAAAAGCCCAAATCACGTACCTTCTGTGCCGCCTGAATTAAATCTGCGGCACTACCAAACTCGGCACCACAACCGTAAACCTTGCGATTCTGTGACATGACTTTTAATGGTTTTTGTTGAGCGCTCCGTGCGGGTCGGCCTCCGGAGTGACAAGCTTGACCTCTGAGATCGCAATCATTGGTAGAAAGCGCATGAAGAGAAGGAATAAGCTAAGAAAAATACCGAAGGTTCCTGCAAACGTTAGCTTTTCTGTCAACGACGGAGAATAATGGCCCCACGAGCTAGGGAGAAAGTCCTGAGCGAGAGAGGTCACGATAATCGTAAAACGCTCAAACCACATTCCTACATTGACGAATTGAGAAACAATGAAGACAACGACGTAATTACTTCGCATTTTCTTAAACCAAAACACCTGAGGGCTTACAACATTGCAGAACATCATTATCCAGTATGACCACTGATACCACCCTTGGCCGTCAAAAGCGGCCCGTGCCCGAAAAAAGGTGAACGATTCAAACTTGTTGGCTCCATACCATGCGACAAACAACTCCATGAGATAGGCATAGCCAACGATTGAACCGGTTAATAAGATAATTTTTGCCATCTTATCCACATGCTGACGCGTAATTAGGTCGCTGATTTGGGGAAAAATTAGCGATGCAGGCAACATTATCGTGAGCACCATGGCAAAGCCTCCAAAGATTGCTCCAGCTACAAAGTACGGGGGGAAGATTGTAGTGTGCCAACCCGGAAGAATAGAGGTTGCGAAGTCAAAGGAGACGATCGAATGAACGGACAAGACGAGGGGGGTGGACAAACCAGCTAGAAGCAGGTAAGCCATCTCATAATGTCTCCAATGACGATTAGCGCCCCTCCAACCAAGCGCAAAAAATCCGTACACAAGTTGACCAATCTTGGATTTCGCACGATCTCGAAGAGTCGCCAAGTCAGGGATAAGACCCACGTACCAAAACAGCACTGAAACGGTGAAATAAGTCGAGACCGCAAAAACATCCCAAAGCAGAGGCGAGCGAAAATTGGGCCAGATTCCGTTCGCGTTTGGAACCGGCGCTAAGAAATACGCGTTCCAAAAGCGCCCGATGTGAATAGCCGGGAAGATGCCTGCACATACAACGGCAAACAACGTCATGGCCTCTGCGGCTCGATTGATCGAGGTCCTCCATTTTTGGCGAGTCAGGAAAAGGACAGCTGAGATCAGCGTTCCGGCATGTCCAATACCAATCCAAAAAACAAAGTTAGTTATATCCCACGCCCAACCGTTTGGATGATTCTCGCCCCAAACGCCTACGCCATTAGAGATTTGATAGACTATGCAGATTAACCCAACCAATGCCAGCGGAGCTGTAAAAAGCATCGCGATCCACCACCATTTCGGCGTCGGCGACTCGACAATCTGAGAAACGTTTTGAGTAATCCATGAGATACTCCTCCCGTGAGCAACAAGAGGCTGCCGCTTCAACTCAGCCGAGTTCTCTGCTGTAAGGGCTGATTTTTCCATCACTAGTGTCCTCCGTTATGCTTACCGGCCGAAGCATGAGCACGTGAGGCTGACCCTGCGCGTGAAGCATCCGGCATTTTGGGGTTTGGATTACGAATTCTCGCTAAATACCAAACGCGATTCTCAGTATTTAGATATTCAAGAAGCCTATATCCGCGCTGGCTCTCTTTTAGTTTTGCAATTTTGCTCTTGGAATTTCTCAAGTCGCCAAATGTTATTGCCCCAGTCGGACACACCTGAGCGCAAGCTGATGTGAACGCATCGGCCGGGACTTGAGGCGGGGACTCGGAGGCCTTGTCACGCGCTGAAACTTTCGCGGCGATCTTTGCTTCTTGGACACGCTGAACGCAGAAGGTGCACTTCTCCATCACACCCCGCATGCGAACTGTTACGTTCGGATTTTTCTGCATCTGCAAAGACTCAGGCATGCCTTTCGGCGAAATGAGATTCCAACGGTAAAGGCTCGTTATCGATCTCTGGTTATAATCAAAGAAATTGAATCTCCTGACCTTGAATGGACAGTTGTTTGCACAATACCGCGTGCCGATACAACGATTGTAGGCCATCACGTTTATGCCGTCCTCAGAATGAACTGTCGCATTTACTGGACAGACAGTCTCGCAGGGCGCGTTTTCACACTGTTGGCACATCATGGGTTGGCTCACCATCTCAGGCTCGTTAGCATCACCGCCTTCACTGGCGAAATAACGGTCCATCCGCATCCAATGCATTTCGCGGCCGTTAATAACCTGCTCCTTGCCAACAATCGGAATATTATTCTCGGCTTGGCAAGCCACCATGCAAGCAGAACAGCCGATGCAAGTATTAAGGTCAACCGCCATTCCCCAAGCGTGAACGTCGTCCAGAGGAGGATGACTGTAAAGAGAGAAATTGGTGGGGGCATGGGCATCAATACCCATTTTTTTGAAATACCCCGGATTGTTTTCCTCGGAATTTTCAGCCCATTCCTGAGCGGTCGCCTGTCGTGTTAAATCTATACCCCTACCCTCGAGCGCGCCATGCTCCTGAGTTATTGCTAGAGCAATACTTTTCCCCGTCTTCGCCAAAGTTACCCCTACCGAGAACCTGAGTCCTTCTGTTCCGATTAAAGGATATACATCGATACCCACTCCTTGGCCAACGCTTCCGACCTCTGCCCGCCCATATCCAACCGAGACAGAGATCGAGTCATCCGCGTGCCCCGGTAACTCAAGCGCCGGAATTTCCACTGACTTACCACCCAGAGTAAGCTTTAAAACGTCACCCGTCACAACTCCCTGCCTTTGAGCAGTTGAAGGACTTATGAGCGCCGCATTACCCCAAGTCAGCTTTGTAACCGGGTCTGGCAATTCCTGTAACCAGCCGTTATTCGCAAAGCGACCATCGTCTACTTTCGAATCGGCAACGAATACCAATTCAAATTGATTCTCAGAAAAAAGTATCGCAGGGGCGCTTGAGACAGCATTTTGCGACTCTTCCGAACGAAAATTAACGGATATCTGACGCGAAGCGGAGTTTTCTAGGAACCCGTTCCTTAGAGTTGTTGCCCAAGCAGCCGTTGCATCGCCCGTTAGATTGGACACTTCAAGGAATGTCTTTTGGACCAAAGCCAACGCCTCTCCCGGCGTCCCCAAAACCTTGGCGAGTAATTCAATTTCAGAAAGTCCCCCGTAAAGAGGAAGAATCATTGGCTGCACCACAAGATAGCTTCCATCTGCCGCGCGAGAGTCGCCCCATTGCTCCAGATAATGCGCCGCCGGGACATGCCAAGTCGCTTTCGATGAGGTCTCATTCACCTCTGCTGACAGATGTATTACTGTTTGCACTGAAGCCTGCGCCTCTAACCATCGAGCGTCTCCGGGAGCGTCAAATACAGGATTGCCTCCCAAAATAATCAACGTCTCAGTCTTTCCCTTTCTAAGATGTTCCGCGAGGGCCATTATACCCAGAGAGGCTTTCGACTCCGATTTATGTACTTCGAGAGTCTTACCCACAGAGCCCAAGGCTGCATTGATCGCAAAGCCAAGAACTTGTACGGCCACGGGCTGTCGCTGGCCCACTAAAACCAGCGACTTCCCTTTTCGCGAGAAGAGATCTACAGCACATTCCTTTGCCCATGCTGGCGCTATTTTAGCTTCTGGCGCCTTCAACTCTGCCGCCATTTTTCCCAAAGATGCATCTCCGGTAAGAGACGACACCTCCAGCGCGAGCATTTTCAAAAATGCTGCCGCCTTCGCAGCAGCCAATCGAAGGCGGTGATCAGACATTCCTCCAGTTAACGTATAGCGATTTTCCACCACATATAGGCGGTTCATTCGCGCTTTCGCATCTCCAGATTTTTCAACCGTCCTGCGAGAAGCAAAATCCCTAACGGCGGAGAGATCACCCTCTACGCCCAAGAAATCTCTATCCACAGTGAGAACCACATCGGCCAAATCCAACCGAGGCACCACCCGGTAGCCGGAACCAAAGGCTATACTCACAGCCTCTACCTCAGAAACGCTGCCATTCGGATCATAAACCGCCCACTTCGCCTGAGGAAATTTGAGAAGCAGATCTTTCCGCAATCTTTCGCGAGTTGGCGACGGCACGCCATCCGATAAAAACGCAAGAGAAGAGCCTTCCTTGGATCCGGAAACTAACGCTTCAAGCGCCTGATAAAAGGCAGCGGAATTCGACTTTTCTCCACGAAACAGATAGTTCTGCGAGCGCTGAGGATCGTATAAATCCAAAACAGAGGACTGAGCCCATACGTTTGTTGCCCCCTTGCTCACAGGGTGGAGAGGGTTACCCTCTATTTTGGTCGGACGCCCATCAAAGGTCGTAACCACCAGCGGTAAAGCACCTCCACGCGACGGCATGGCAGAGCTGAAAAACAGCGCCTTGCCAGGCACCGACCACTCAACTCCCTTGGTGAAAGGAACCAAACTCTTCAACGGACGACGGCACGCGGAAAGACTGAGCCCAGCCAGAGCCACAGACGCTCCCATTAGTTGGAGAAAATTACGGCGCGTCACCTCACCGCCGTCCAACTCAGAAGCTCCTTGAGGAAATTCACGCTGAAGCCATCCGCGAAATTCTGGGGTGTCCTTTAACTGACCCAGAGAACGCCAATAGCGCTTGCCGGTTTGAGATTCCAAGGGATGCTGAAAAATGCGCTTACTCATGTCCTTTAGCGATGGCAGCCAGCACAGTTCTTGTCGGGCGGGTTTAAATGCCACTTCTTCACAATTTCCTGACCTATTTCACGCTGCGTTTTACCAGCAGGCGGAACCCAATCCAAGTTAGTCACCTCGGATAACGGCCTCACGTAGTCCGCAGGGTTTCGATGGCAGTCCAAGCACCACGACATCGAGTGAGACTCCGCATGAAAGACTACTTCCATCTCATTAACCTTACCATGGCAACTCACGCAACTCACCCCGCGATTCACGTGAACCGAATGGTTAAAGTAAACGTAATCAGGCGTTTTATGAATTTGCACCCACTCGATGGGCTTACCTGTCTTCCAAGACTCTCGAACCAGCTCCAACTTGGGGCTATCTTTCTGAACCTGCGAGTGGCAGTTCATGCAAACTTGGGTTGTCGGGATGTTCGAGTAGGCCGAAGTCTCAACGAAAGAGTGGCAATAACGGCAATCCATCCCCAATTGGCCTGCGTGAATCTTGTGAGAAAACGGGACCGGCTGTGTGGGTTGATAACCAACACGAGTGTATTTCGGAGTGAAATAGTACCAAACGCCGGAACTCACACCGCCGCCTAACACGAGCAAGCAGAAGACGATCTTAATCGGGAGCCAGTTGGTCCAACGTGGAAAGATGTTCGCCATGTGAGGGTTAGAATCGATTCGTTTGACATCGGCACTCTTAGTAGGCCTCTGTCTAGTTACGGGTGAAATGGATTTCGATTCAAAAGTGCTCGGAGCTCAGAGGCAAGCGAGTTTGTGAATTTTTTCACAAGCCTGCCTGCCGACAGATTGAGCTAAGGTCTGTCGCTCCCTGAAATCCAGTCAACTAAGCTTAGGGAGATGGTTCTGACAGTACTCTCGACCGTCCTTCGAAACTCTAAAATCAAGATCCTTCGCTGTAACTTCGGTCAGCCCACAGACCTCACACCGATGCAGGGTATCCACCGCATTCACCGCCTGAGAAAAAACCTGCCTTTTTTCTGCAACCGCCCTCCTGTGCCTCAAAGAGCGAATCCAACTTGGCCCAAAGAAAATTGCGAAATTGGCCAAGGAGGCGAGGACGCCGATCCGATGCCCCCATCCCGGTCTTATAAAATAAAGAAAGACGAAGAGCGCGTCCAACCAAGCCAACCACTTCACTCTGATAGGGATGACCATGAGTAGATAAATAGTCACTCCCGGATAAAACCAAGCAAACGCAAAGAGCAACGAATTGTTGAGGAGAAAGCCTGCGCTCCCATTGCCCACCACGAATGCAGCGGCGGTTGTGCCGATGAGCCCCAAGAGGTAATACAAGTTCAACCGAAAGGCCCCCATCGCCGACTCAAGACCATTTCCAAGCCAGTTCAGAAACAGGAGGTAGAAAATCGCCTCAATCCATGACGGAAAAAGAGTCCCGATCTGTGGGACAAAAATATGCGACAATAAACGCCAAGCCTGACCCTCCATCACCTTCTGAGGATCCAAAACGAGAAACTGAACAAACCGTGGATTGGCGTTTTGGAGCAGAAATACCAGTGCATTCAGCAAAGCCACGTAGCGAAGCAGATGCGGAACGGCAAGGTGCCCAAAACGTTGTTCACTTCTTTCCAACCAAATCATAAACAAATGTCTTCGAAGGCTAGGCAGGATGTTGGCTGAGCGAAACTGTCAATTTTGGATCTCCCTCGTCTGTCGTCCGATTTGACACCTTCGCAGGCCCCCTTACGCTGCTGTGTCTAATTCTCATGGATCCATCTCCAAAACGAACACCGCTGTCAGACCTTCATGAATCGCGAAGCGCTCGAATGGTCGAGTTCGGCGGATGGTGGATGCCCGTCCAGTACCACGGTATAATTCAAGAGCACCACGCCGTCCGGAAAGCTGCAGGGCTATTCGACATATCCCACATGGGAGAAATTTTTGTTTCAGGCCACGGAGCTGCCGCTTTTTTAAATCGGATTCTCACCAACGATATTAACCGACTGCGAGTTGGGGACGGTCAATACACTCTGCTTTTGAATCCGGTGGGAGGCGTTATTGACGATCTCCTCTGCTACCGGATTGAAGAGGAACGTTTTCTCCTCGTCGTTAACGCCTCGATGATCGAATCCGATGTTGCTTGGATTCTCTCTCAAAACCACGACGACGTTTTCATTGAAAATGGAAGCCAAAACTGGGCCGGGATTGCCATCCAAGGCCCACAAAGCGAGTCAATTCTATCGAGAGCCACAACTTCCTCAAACCCTCTCCCAGCTCGGAATCGAATCGCTCCTTTCAAGTTCCAAGAAGGACCTCTTTTAGTGGCGCGAACCGGTTACACGGGAGAAGACGGATTCGAATTGTTCTGTCCATCAACCGCTGCCGCTCCCTTGTGGCAGCAGTTGCTTTCCATAGGTGAGCCCTTGGGCCTGGCTTGCTGCGGATTAGGATGCAGAGACACTCTCCGGCTGGAAATGGGATTTCCACTTAATGGATCGGATCTTTCCCCTGAACGAACTCCTCTGGAGGCCGGCTTGGGGGCTTTTGTAAGGCTGGAAAAAGGGCCCTTCATCGGATCAGAAATTCTGTCCTCGCAAAAGGCGACTGGACCCAGAGTTAAACTGTGCGGGTTGGTTATGGAGGGGAAAACCCCTCCCCCCCGGCCTCACTATCCTGTTCTGCACAAGGGCGAGGTTGTGGGTGAAACCTGCAGCGGCTCACTTTCTCCGTCCTTAGAAATCGGAATTGCGATGGCTTATCTTCCTACCGAAATAGCATTTCCTGGCAACCATCTTGAAATAGACATCCGCGGCCGACGATATCCGGCTATAACGTCAAAACGGCCCTTGTACCAACCCGCTTCTCTTTCTGAACTGAAAAAGGCATGAACATCCCATCTGATCTCCTCTTTGCAACCACCCACGAATGGATTCGTCCGGCAGGCGAAAAATCCACGGTGGGAATCTCAGACCACGCGCAACACGAGCTCACGGATGTCGTTTACGTCGAACTACCCACCGTAGGAACACGGGTCGAGACAGGACAACAAGTGTGCGTCGTCGAATCCGTGAAGGCCGCGAGCGACATTTATTCTCCAGCTTCTGGAACAGTTGAGGCGGTTAACGAAGCCCTCTCTGCAGACCCCTCTTTAATCAATTCAGACCCTTACGGCGCTGGGTGGATTTTCAAACTCTCGCTGTCGAACCCCGCTGAACTGCAGACGCTAAAATCTCCAACCACTTACGAAGCGCAACTAAAAGGAGAATAAGCAAACCGGATCGCCTTCACAGGAGGAACAACTCGGCTATGGAAATCCATCCGCCTTTTGTTCTGGCCTCTGCGTCTCCACGCAGAGTCCATCTTCTGCAAGCCCACGGATATGCTTTCGAAACCTTACCCGCCAACGTAAAGGAAGTGGCTGGGATTCACCTTTCTCCCCAAGACGTTGTACTTCAAAATGCTCAACTCAAGGCGCGGATGGTTTCTAATTTGCGCCCTCACCAAATTGTCATCGGCGCTGACACAGTAGTTTCCTTCCGTGGAACAACATATGGCAAACCTCGCAATTTCGAGGACGCCGAACGCATGCTCGCCGAGCTGAATTCGTTCGAGCACTAAGTACACACGGG
>CANFNA010000132.1 GCA_947448395.1 Chthoniobacteraceae bacterium | reverse complement strand
GGGGCTGTGTCCCCCAGCAAGGCAACGCAGACGAGGACTTGGTGTTAAGGGTCTGTACAGCCTTCTGGGAAGAGCACAGATGAATCTGAACCGGAACCCGTCCCCCTCCACCGAGTTCCCTCGAAAGGATCCGTTTATGCGCCCGCAGTTTATTATCGTGACCGATCGCGGAGCCCTCCGCGCTGGTTGGGTTTCCCCGAGTCCACACAATCGTCCCGCTCAGATTGAATGGGTGGAGGATCTGGCCTTTGTACACCCTCGCCAGCACTTTATCGAACAGGTCACCGACATGTCCGGCGCCTACTCTGCTGCGGAATCATCAGGATCAAGGGGCGCTCGCACCGGACAGGCGCCGCGTCGCGCGCCATCGTCTCCATCTGAAATCCATTGGAAAATCGAGGCAGACCGACGGGCTGTAGAAGATTTGGGAAGCGGGATTGCCCGTGTTTTAGAATCGCAAAAGCCGGAGAGTTGGAGCCTCGCTGTGCCTGCCGATATCCATCTTCTCCTACTGGACAAGATTCCCAAAGTGTACCAAGAACGCCTCTCGCGGGTGGTATGTAAAAACCTCGTCCGGGCAACTCAGGAGTCGCTTTTAGAGCATTTCGAGATTCCCGAGCCTATCCCTCCCTTAGACAACCGGAAGGAACAGAAGTGCGTCTAACGCTCCGGAATGTGCGCCTGTGAGGCAACTCCGACTCGCCAGCCAGATCCACGGTTGCAACGCCTCGGGGATCTCGGTACGCAAGCGGGAGAAATCTCCTTATGAAAAACGCAATCGTCCTCCCCGCCCTCACCATCCTTGTGGCCTCCGCACTTCCAAGTTCCGCACAGAACGCGCCAAGCACCTTCCCCGTCGGTGGACTTCAGTTCCAGCGCCCGACCGAATGGTCATGGGTGCCGGTACAAAATCCGATGCGCAAAGCCCAACTGCTCGTGCCTGGGATGGATCCGACTAAAGGCGCTGACGTCACCTTTTTCCACTTCGGGCCTTCCTCGGGAGGAACCGTAGAGGAAAATATCCAGCGCTGGCTCAAACAGTTTCAAAGTCAACCTGGAGCCGAAAAGGTGGAAAAAAAGGAACTGGGAGGCCGTGCGGTCACACTCGTTTCAACCGAAGGTACTTTTGCCTCGGGAATGCCCGGCGCAGGCGCCTCGCCCATGGAAGGATTCGCGCTCCTTGGAGCCATCCTTGAAGACTCGGATGGCAATGTCTTTGTGAAGATGACGGGCCCCAAGGCGACTGTCCAAGGAGCTCGGGAAAAGTTCATCGCGTTTATCGCCGGAGCCAAGCACTGAGGATAGCCGAGCCATCTCGCAGGGAAACAGCAGCGGAGAAGACCCAAGATATTCTCCCCGTTTTGCCCCCCTTTGGCGCGGTCACAAGCCATTGCTTTTGCCGCTCGTTCCCGATCCAACTTCCATGACTCATGAGCCAATTCTACACATCCTCCCTCATCAACATCATCCACTACCTGAGCGAATCGCTCATTCAGTGCGATGCGAATACCCGAATTGCCGAACTTTTCGGAGATGAGTTTGACGACGTGGATTTTGAAATGGCGCTGTGCTGTTTTGAGGCCACCCACCGCGTCGCCTTCCGCGATGAACTACAAAACGTACCGATTGATCAGTACGAAGAACTCACCATCGAAGAGTTTTTGGATAAGTACTTGGACCCAGTTGAACAGGAGGACGAACTCTTCATCACCAAACGTTTTCGTTTATTCGAAGAGGCGCTCACCCGTGCCCTTCTGGAAGAAGGCAGTGGGCCTCAACCCTTCGGTTAGTCGGAATTAGACCCTCTCATTTTTCCACCCCATTTCCCGCGTGATATAAACCGAGTCCATCGCCCAAATGCGCTCCCTGAAATCTCAATTTACCCTTTTGCATTGGATACCCATTCTCTTTGCCATCGCAGGGAGCCTCTCGAGTTGCTCAGTCTATATGGCAGCTCACCAAGCGAGTCAGAAAGACCTCTCGGTCCTGCGACAGGGAACTCCGCGATCTGCCGTAATCGCGAGCTTGGGCCGACCGAAAAGCAGCCGATTAATCGAACTCCAACGCACCGATTTCTTTGAATTCACTCAGGGCTATTCCAAAGAAGCAAAAGTTGGGCGCGCATTCGTTCATGGAACGGCGGATTTAGCAACTGGCGGGCTCTGGGAGCTTGCTGGGACGCCTGCGGAGGCTGTTTTCAGCGGCAAAAAGATGTCGTTTCAGGTCACCTACGACAATCGGGACTGCGTGGAAATTGTGACCAAGGTAAAAATAGAGAACTAGTCAACTTCCGCGTTTTTCCACCGTTCTTTAAGCTCTCCACGTTCTCTTAGCCCTCACAAACCTGAGCGCATTTGCGGAGGCTCGTTTTTCCTCCACTCCACCCCCACCCCTCTCCTTCAATGATACGAAAAGCCGTTCTCCCAATTCTATTTTGTTTTGGTGTTTTTTTTAGCCCTTCTCTCGAGGCACAGCCCCCAAAGCTCGTCGTCGCCATCCTCGTCGACCAACTCCGCTACGACTACCTCGAACGCTTCCATGACCATTTCTGCGAAGGCGGCTTCAAACTTCTCGCCGAAAAGGGAACGTTCCTCACCTTCGCTCGCTATGACTATTGCCCGACCGTCACCGGGCCGGGTCACGCGAGCTTTTTGAGCGGAACATCGCCCTCCGTGCATGGCATCATTGGTAACGACTGGTTCGATAAGGCCTCGAAGAAATCCGTCTACTGCTGTTCGGATGAGTCTGTCCATGGCGTCGGAACCTCTTCCCCTGCAGGGAAAATGTCCCCACGCAATTTTATCGGCGGGACTCTCGCAGACGAAATGCGCCTGCGATTTCGTTCAAAGGTAATTGGTATTTCGATGAAGGACCGTGGAGCCATTTTCCCCGCAGGGAAACAACCTGCTGGCGCCTACTGGTTTGAATCATCCTCTGGAAAATTTATCACAAGCTCTTACTACAGGCCCGAATTGCCGAACTGGGTCGAAAAATTCAATTCTGAGGAACGCCCAAAAGCCTTCGTCGGCCAGACATGGGAACGACTGCTAGAACCCTCAAAGTACCTCTGGGAAGACGATCAATTGGGCGAGGGCATGTTCGCTGGCGAAAAATCTCCAGTGTTCCCTCACGCCATCGCAATCTCACCGAAAGCCGGTTACGAAAACATCATCTCCTCCCCTTATGGAAACGCTCTGCTAGCTGATTTTGCCAAGGCAGCTATCGAAGGCGAACAGCTCGGACAAGGACCTCAAACCGACCTTTTGAGTGTCTCCTTCTCCTGCATCGACTATGTCGGACACCGCTTCGGTCCGTACTCGCAAGAAGTCCAAGACATCACCTTGCGACTCGACCGCCAACTCGCTGATTTGCTCGCTTACATCGATCAAAAAATAGGTCTCTCCAATACGGCCATCGTCCTGACTGCAGACCACGGCGTCGCACCCACCCCCGAATTTTCAAAGACTCACGGCCTCGGGGGCGAACGCATTGATGATATTGCTCTCGTGGGAGAACTCCTTGAAAAACTCAACGACCGATTTGGCGAAGGTTCGTACTTGCTCCATCGAAAACTCTCCGACGGACAACTTCATTTCAATCACGAGACTCTCCGTGAAAAACACATTGCCGCTCCTGTACTCGCGGAGTTCATTCGAGAATGGGCTCTCGCGACAGGCAAGTTTCAAGCCTGCTTTACGCGGGAGCAACTTCTCAATGGTCAGACCCCAGGCGCCGTCGGACGCCTCGTGCTGAACGGATACAACGCCGAACGCAGCGGTGATATCGTTCTTGTGCTAAAGCCGTACATCCTCCACTCCGGCAGCAAGAGCGGAACGACCCACGGCTCTCCCTTCTCGTACGACACGCATGTTCCAGTCCTCTTTTACGGACCGTCCTTCAAGTCAGGCCGGTATTCAGATGAGTTTTACATCACCGATATTGCCCCAACACTCTCTGCCGCACTTCACATGGAGTCGCCGGCTGGATGCCTCGGGAAGCCTCTCTCCAAAATCTTAGCGGCTCCTTGATTCTCAGGGGATCATGCCTTCGAAAAACGAACACCGTCGGTCTGCATAGGACAGTCACAGACCGACGGTATCGTCTTCATCCACTTGCATCCCCTCCCCACAAGGAAGACGCAAGTCCCTTAGTTTTACGGTTTGGCGTTCCCCCGTTTTTCTGCGGTGTTTTGGACCAAGAACCAAAAAGCATTTCATCCAAGCAGCGCACTCCATCCCAAACCATTCAACCACTGCAAACCGCTGCCTCCCAATTATTTTCAAACAGAATCAAAGAGCAAACCAACGACGCTAAGTTAGCCCGTTTTGACGCAAAGCGACAACCTAGCCAATGGTCTAGGTTCTCAGAGAGACAAAGTTCCCTTCAAAAAATTTTCGTCTCTACACATCCGCCCATCAAACCTGCAGCCGTCTTTGATCACACTAGAGCGTCCTTCGCTGATGTCGTCCGCGCGCGTATTGCGATACTACTACTGACACCTCCTTCCATCCGTTGGACGCAGTAGCGGATGCTTTCAGCGCACCTCACGGAAAGGTTCTCGCACTCGTACCGGCACGCGCGACACGCGTCGCTCGACAAATCCATGGCGTTTATTCACCTAAGCACGCCGCTCCAAAACGCACAGCACGCCGAGGCTGTCCTGTCGAAACCGAAAGCCGCTTTGCTATGGCTTCTTTACCTCTCTGACACTCACAGAATCGGCCGATAGTTCTGTGGCTGTCGGCACGGGCAAAGAAACCTTCCCAGTTGCAGCCCACTCACAACCGCGCGCTAAGGTTGATTGAAAACCAACGCTACTCATCGAGACAACGCTGTGTCCCAACGCAGTGTGAAAAACCCGTCCTTTGCCAAACTGTACCACCATCAGTAGCGGTTCATTCTCGCCTGTGCCTTTTGTTTCAGGAGCAGAGAATGCGCTCGCGAGAACGCTTAAATTTTTCGCCGGTCCACGAAGCTTTGCATACAGCTCATCCGCTGCATGTTTCCACTTGGTCGGAAAACCCTTCAAAATTGGATGCGATCCATCCACGGACTCCACCACAAACTCATGCTGCATGCCGTGAGTCCCGCCCGCCCCGGGGCTTTCATCGCGAACGACTTTTCCGTCACGAACTCGCAGCATTGGACCCGAGCGCTCACTGCGCCCCCCCCAACCTCCCAGACCAATGATCTCATTGTAGGCCAACCACTCCGGAAATGCATTGTTCGCCGCGTGAACGGATACGAAACCCCCACCGTTTTTTACATAGTCCACAAACTGACTCTGCACCTCGTCCGGCCACAGATCTCCATTGTAATTCGAGACCACAACGTCATAACCCTGAAACTTTGGCCTCCACGCCTTCCACCGATCCTCTTTTTTCGCCTCAAACTCCTTCTTCTCAGCCTCCCACTTGGCCTTTTGAGTTTCGTAAGCTGCCTTCTGCTCCGGCGTTCCATCTTTTATTGGCTTTGGCCCCTTCGGCGCACTCTCCGGACTCGTCGAAACCTCCACACTGAAACGTCCGCTTTCCTCCAAAATCGCTTTCAAAACAGGCGTCGTATTCCGCCAGTCATGATTGTTTTGTCCGTCAAGGATCAGCGCTTTCAATTTGTCCGCGCCAAAAAGAGACGAATTCAAAGCGCACAAAACTCCAACGGAAAATAGAATGAGAGAACGAGGTTTCATAAGGGGGAGGGATGGGTGAATGCAGAAAAACCGTTAAGCTTTTTTACCCTCTGCCGCGATGAAAATTAGGTACATTCTCCGTCTCTTTCATCGAACTATGCCGCATCAGCTCAAAACGGAGACTTCTCCTTGGACGCTTTACATCGTTCGTTGCAGCGACAGCACTCTTTACTGCGGTATCACCAATGATTTGGAACGTCGGATCCGCCAACACAATGAAGGACGCGGTGCGCGTTACACATCCGGCCGCCGCCCTGTAAAGGTGCTCAAGAGTTGGCAATGTCCAAGCCACTCGGAAGCCCTCCGTAGCGAGGCTGCATTTAAAAAACTCTCCCGCACCGCGAAGCTAAACGCGCTGCATTCACCATCTCCTCCGCCTCTTCAAAGTAGACAGCAATCCTCCAATTCATCTCCGCGCTCCGCTCAATCGTGACCACTCCCGCATCTAATCGGCTTTCCTTTCAAAATACGCTCCCCGCGCATGGGACCCCCATCGATAACTCGACGCTTCTAGACCGTTTTTTAGAGGCGCTACAAACCCAAAACCTCAGCCTCTACGACGCCCAAGAAACTGCGATCCTCGAACTATTCGAAGAAAAGAATGTGATCTTAAACACCCCAACTGGCTCGGGGAAGTCACTCGTTGCAACAGCCCTGCACTTCCAGTCCCTCGCACATGGAAGACGCTCTGTTTACACCTGCCCAATCAAGGCGCTGGTGAACGAAAAGTGGCTCGCACTTTGCCGCGATTTTGGTGCGGAAAACGTCGGACTCAGCACCGGAGATGCCACTGTCAATCGAGACGCCCCAATTCTTTGCTGCACCGCTGAAATCCTCGCGAATATCGCCCTTAGAGAAGGTGCCAACGCAGCCGTCCAAGACGTTGTTATGGACGAGTTTCACTATTACGCAGATCCATCACGAGGTGTTGCTTGGCAAATTCCGCTTCTGACACTTCCAAACACCCGATTCCTTCTGATGTCAGCCACACTCGGCGACACATCGTTTTTCGAATCGGCCCTCACCAACCTCAACGGACGGCCAACATCCACCATTCGCTCAATCACTCGCCCAGTGCCTCTCGCGTTTGAATATTCCGAAACGCCTGTGCCTGTGACCCTCGAACGTCTCCTCTCCACCGGAAAGGCACCGGTCTATGTCGTTCACTTTACACAACTCGAAGCAGCCCAGAGCGCCCAAGACTTCACGAGCATCAACCTCTGTTCACGTGACGAAAAAGCGATCATCGCGGAAGCAATCTCGGGATTTTCATTCAGCTCTCCCTATGGGCCCGAAATCCGAAAATGGCTCAAACACGGCATCGGACTCCACCACGCCGGGCTTCTCCCAAAGTACCGCATCCTCGTCGAGCAGTTAGCACAAAAGGGTCTCCTCAAGGTGATCTGTGGAACGGACACTCTCGGTGTTGGGATTAACGTGCCCATTCGCAGTGTTTTGTTCACTCAACTGTGCAAGTTTGGCGGCGAGAAAACATCCATCCTCTCCGCGCGCGACTTCCATCAAATCAGCGGACGCGCGGGACGAAAGGGTTATGATGAAAACGGCTGGGTGCTGGCACAAGCCCCGGCGCATGCCATCGAAAACCTCCAGTTGGAGCAAAAACAGGTGGCTACAGGCAAAAAGTTCGTCAAACGAAAAGCTCCCGAACGGAATTATGTCGCGTGGGATAAACAAACATTCACCCGCCTCATTGACGCTCCCCCAGAGAGACTCAAAAGCCATTTCGAAGTCACTCATGGAATGTTGCTAAACGTCCTCAGCCGTTTAGAGGATGGTCCCAAAGCCATGCGAAAGCTTATCCAAGGCTCTCATGAATCTGCCGCCTCCAAAAAAAAACACACAAAGCGTGCATGGCAGCTTCTCCGATCGCTTTTAGAACGAGGAATTATCGAACTCATCCGGAGCGAGAGTGGACGCGCTCGTCTGCGCGTAAACGCGGCTTTGCAAGATGACTTCTCTCTCAATCAGACCCTCTCGCTCTATATCCACGAAACCGTCCCGCAGCTCGATCCAAATGCCCCCGACTATGCGCTGGTCATTTTGACTTTGGTTGAGTCGATCCTCGAAAACCCAGAACCCATCCTTCGCAAGCAATTAGACAAGGTCAAAAGCCAGGCTCTAGCTGAGATGAAGAGCCAAGGCATGGATTTTCAGCAACGCATGGAGGAACTCGAAAAACTCGAGCATCCAAAACCAAATCGTGACTTCATCTACGCCTCCTTCAACGCCTTTGCAGACAAGCATCCGTGGGTTGGTTCTGAAAATATCCGACCAAAATCGATCGTGCGCGAAATGTTTGAGGAGTACCGAACCTTCTCTGACTACATCAAAGTCTATGAATTACACCGCTGCGAGGGCCTCCTCCTCAGACACATCGCAAGTGTCTATAAGGTGCTCACACAAAGCGTCCCAGACACCGCTAAAAACGATACTTTGCGGGACATGGAGACCTACCTTGGTGCCATGCTCCGTCAGATCGACTCCAGTCTTCTCGAGCAATGGGAACTGCTTCGAAATCCCACTTACGCTACGCCTGAATCCATCCCAGAAATTCGACCACCCGGAGCAGATGCAGCCGCCGCCGACATCACCCGAGACCTCCGCGCTTTCACTCTCGCCATTCGCAATCAGATTTTCGGATTCCTTCGCGGACTCCTCAACGACGACTACCAAACAGCCTTCCAAGCAATTGCTTCACCTTCGCGACCCACGCCTTCCATAAACGAGATCGAGGACCGCGTTTCTCAATCTCTGTCCGAGTACCACACGGAACACACGCGCATCCGACTCGATCCTGCAGCGAGAAATATTCAGAATACTTTTGTCTCTCGGTCCGACGATGGAAAGACGCTCCGCGTAGAGCAAATCC
>CANFNA010000131.1 GCA_947448395.1 Chthoniobacteraceae bacterium | reverse complement strand
GTAAAACTCGAGAACCTCCAGAATTTGGGGTAAACGCAGGATCGTATTTGAGCGGTGTGCGCGGGGGGATTGTGACAAGTGAGTCCCGTGGGCGGGGTTTAGGTCGCTTGGGTGGGATGTTTCTGCGAGGGCGCATGGGAAGCTGTTTAGTGGTTTGGTTGCTTCCGGCGCTGTGCGCATGGTTTGTTGCCGGATTAGGAACTCGGGTGGCCGGTCAAGAAACACGGGCGGTAAAAAGGGGTGAAAAAAGGGGTGAAAAAAGGGGTGATTCGGAAGAAAGGTTAGGCAAGCTCAAGCGTGCGCATCCGAGTTGGTTGTGGGTGGGCGCATTGGAGGGTTGGTGCTCCGTGGAGCCGCAGTCTGGTGAATCGAATCGATCACAAGGGGGCCAGATTTTAGAGGGTGGCGAGTCTGGGAGGAAGTGGGGGGACGGTTTAGGGGATTGCGATTGGAAAAACGCAGCAGCCCGTTTTGCGGGGGAATCAGAATCCATCTCCGCTTCTTTTAGGCCCCAGGGGGTCAGCGGTTTTGATGCCGTTGGGCTGTCTGGTTCTCGTGTTGGTGTGGCGGGTAGATCGGAGTGTGCATTTTCGCTTTCACGCGGTTTTTTATCGGGTTTTTCGACTCACCGCTGTGGTCTGGGAGGGGTTGCCGAAAGGGTGCTTCCGAGCTTCGGGGAGGTCGCGTCTTATTTCGAAGAAGCGTTGGGAGGGCCTGGGACGCTAGTGGGTCGGGATGTCATGGCGTTTGTAAGATCTGATCCCTTGGAATGGGGGGTGTCGTGGCGGCGTGTTTTGTTGAGCCGCGGGGGTGGATGGGTCCATTTGCAATGGTTTGCAAACGACGATTTTGGAATGAGCGAGCTGAGGGAGTTTTTTGAGGCTCCGTTTTTTGATGTTTCGGAGAGTGAGTGTTTTTATCGATGGCTGGGTGGTGGAGGTTGGCACGAGGATCTGTTTCGCGGGCAACCGGTCCGGATGGGGGTGGTGGGGATGCGGGAATTTTATTACGTAGAGATCTCTTGGCGGACGGGGCGCGAGGGTGGGGGAAAGGGACGGGCGATGGGAGCGGAGGCGAACCGGGTGATTGGGACGGACACGAACCCGGTGTCCGGTTCGGGGCGGGATTGGGATCTTTGACTTTTTAAAATGGAAGTGGGGTAAAGCGCTGCGGGTATCCCTGCGGGTTGGGCGCTGGGCGCAGGCGTGGGTGGGTGGCCTCTTGGATATTCTGTCGCAGAATAGGGGTGAGGGATGCTACGGATGGAATCCAAGAGCTATGCGTCGTTGTGTGTTAAATGTTGTCGGTCTGAGTTTCGGGGATCTGTCGAGTGGGGAGATGCCGCGTGTTAGTGCTTGGGCTGAGGGGAGGCAATCGCGTCCCATTCGGCCCGCGTTTCCCGCAGTGACCTGCACGGCTCAGGCGGATTATCTCACAGGGGAGCGGTCTGCCGTTCACGGGATTGTGGGGAATGGGTGGCACGACAGGGCGTTGGGGGAGGTTCATTTTTGGAAGCAGTCGAATCGTTTGGTCGGGGCGCCGAAGGTGTGGGATGTTTTACGAAAGACGCGTCCGGGTTTGCGGGTGGCGAATTTGTTCTGGTGGTACAACATGGGTTCGACGGTGGATGTGGCGGTAACGCCCCGTCCGATTTATCGCGCGGATGGAGCCAAGTTTTTTGATATCGCCACTTATCCGCAGGAGTTGCGTCCGGCTTTGAAGCGAGATTTAGGCGACTTTCCGTTTCACACGTTTTGGGGTCCGCGGGCTGGCGTTGCTGCAACGCAATGGATTGCTGACAGCATTCGTTGGGTGGAGGAGAAGGAGAGTCCGGACTTAAGCTTCGGGTATCTTCCGCATTTGGACTATGACTTGCAGAGGTATGGTCCGGCCGATTCGAGGAGTGTGGAAGCCCGGCGGGCGATGGATGATTTGGTTTGTGATTTGATTGGATTTTTGGAGGGACGCGGGGTGGCTGTGACCGTTCTTTCCGAGTATGGGATTACCGCGGTGGATCGTGCGGTGGCGTTGAATCGGGTATTACGTGCGGAGGGATGGCTGGAGATTAAGGAGGAGAAGGGATGTGAGGTGCTTGATCCGATGGCGTCCCGGGCATTTGCGGTGGTCGATCATCAGGTGGCGCATGTGACGGTGCAGGACGCATCGATTTTGGAAGCGGTGCGTCGGGTGTTGGAGGGGACGCCGGGTGTGGAACGGGTGTTAGATCGTACGGCGCAGAGGGAGATGGGGATTGAGCATCCGCGTTCAGGAGATTTGATTGCGGTGGCGGACGAGCGGAGTTGGTTTTCGTATCCGTGGTGGAATGACGATGCGAAGGCACCCGATTATGCTCGAACGGTGGATATTCATCGCAAGCCTGGGTACGACCCCTGCGAATTATTCATGGACCCAGCGCTGTCTTTTCCGGCACTCCGGGTGGTTTGGTTTTTGTTACGGAAGAAGCTCGGGCTCCGCTCGCTTTTGGAGGTGATTCCTATGGATGGGGGGATGGTGAAGGGGTCGCATGGCCGGGTGCCGTCGGACGTCCGCGATTGGCCGGTTTGTATTGGGGAAGGGGTGCCGGTTGGGGAGGGGGCGATGGATTCGACAGAGGTATTTGATGTATTGTTGGGGTCAGGCAGTCGGGCGTGAGGGATTTTGGAGTTGCATGAAGGCCTTGGAACGCGCACTTCCAGCGTCTTCATTTTGATATGCAAAACACCCTTCACACCCGCATGGAAACGCTGATGGAGGCGCTTCCCTATATTCAGAAGTACCGCGGACAGACCTTCGTTATCAAATACGGTGGAAGCGCGATGGAAGATGACGAGGTGGTGGCGCGCATGTTGAAGGATGTCGTATTTTTGGAGGCGGTCGGCATCAATCCAGTGCTGATTCATGGGGGCGGAAAGGCGATCACTTCCAGAATGCGGGAAGCGGGGATCGCAGCGAGGTTCGTGAATGGACTGCGCGTGACAGATGCTGCGTCCATTGGAATTGTGGAGGAGGTGTTGGACTCAGTGATTAACCCCGGAATTGTGGCGCATCTGAATGCAAGCGGTGGACGGGCCGTCGGAATTCCCGGAAAAAGAGTGATGCGGGGTCGTAAATTAGGGCCTCAGAAGGAAGGGGCCGAGATGGTTGACCTGGGCTTTGTTGGAGAGGTTCTCGAGGTGCGATTGGAGGAGGTGGAGCGGGCGATTGCTTCGGAGGCGTTACCCGTGATTTCGCCGCTGGCGATGGATGAATCGGGGGCCAGCTTGAATATCAACGCCGACATCGCTGCGGGAACCATTGCGGGCGGTTTGCGCGCTGCGAAGATGATTTACCTTTCGGATGTTCCCGGATTGATGCGGGACCCGAGGGATCCCAGTACGCTGATTTCGTCAGCGAACCGCTCTGAGATTCGGCAACTGGTGGAGGATGGAATTATAGCCGGAGGGATGTTGCCAAAGGTGGACTCCGCTTTGAATGCGTTGCAGCGAGGGGTTCGCAAGGTGCATTTCATTGATGGTCGAACCCCTCACGGGTTGTTGTTAGAGGTCTTTACCGACGAGGGTTTTGGAACGGAGATCATCGCCTGAGGGGCGATTGGGTTAGGGTGCTCGGAGGCGGAGCTTTGGGCTCAGGAGGGAGCTTGCAAAAGGGCGATCCCCAGAGGATGAATCTTGGATGCTACCCCCCCAGCATCTCCTTCCGAAAATCTTCGTCGCTTTCCTGGGCCTCGCTCCGTGGACTGTATGGGGTCAGGACGCGGCGCCCGTCGATTCTGTCTCGCTGCTCAGGGAGTTAAAAACCCTCCGAGACAAGCAGACGGTTCAGGGCAAGCAGACGCGTCAGACGGCTATGCAGGCCGCGGCAACAGCGTCTGCGAATTCTGAGAAGGCGGTTCAATTTTGGGGGGAAGCGGTCAGTGCGATTCAGTTCAACGGAGTGCCTGCGAAGGATAATCCAGCCTTCAAAGACTGGCTCGAGAAGGACGGGGAAGCGCTCAATCACAGTGCCTGTCGCAATGCGCTACGTCTTTATTTTACTTGGATGGGGCTGACTTTGCAGCGGGCCGGAGGGACTCCAGTGAAAGATCTCCTGCCCCAGGTTGTGAGTTATGTGAAGGACTTGATCGCGGATGATCTTGCGATGGATTCTGTGGAGGAGGGCGCGAAAAAGGAAAAAGAGGGCGGCCAGAAAAAGCAACAGGCAGCGTCCGCTCAGGCTCAGCATTCCAAGAAGCTTTCCGACGATACGGTGAAACGGGTTCATGACTCCATTTTGAAGCGGGGTTTTGGTCCAAGTCCTGTCGTTCAATTCTGGAAAATTGGGCAGTATTTGAACGCCGAGGAATGGGAGAATAATCCCGGGAACGTGGATGGGATTTACCAGCAGATCCTCCTGCCAGTCCTTCGTGAGAATCAGGATGTGCGCGCCTTGGATTATTGGGAGTTTAAGCTGAGGCGAGAGGCTGATCTTGCGGCCAAGAACAAGTTTCTAGCAGAGCAGGACAAGTATACCACCATCCGGCGTCCCAATTTGTTGTGGAGTCGGGCGGAAGAAATGCTTTTCGTTGGGCAACGGAACCGTGCGATTGGCGAGATGATGACCATTATCCGCGGGAACCCTGCGCATCCTGATTTACAGGTGTGGATTTCCTACGTCTCCAGTCTCTTGGGCGGAGCAGCGCCCGCCTCAGCGCCGCCCGCGGAGCCTTCTGCGCCGGTCTTGCAGTAACGGTTTTGCTGAAACTCTAAGGTTTCTGCCATACTCGGACGTAGTCCCAAATGACAGCGTCTGGCAGTCGCGCTCTCGAAATTTGACCCGGCCACGAGCTAACCTCTCCTGAGAGGATGAGGTATTCGGGAATCTGCGAGATTGCCTGCTGGGTTTCGTGGGTTTTCCGACCATCGACGTAGAAGGTGTAGGATTCCGGGGTCCATTCGCAGCCAACGGTGTGAAATCCCGTTGTTAGTTCCGGAACCGGGGCGTGGTGTCCGGTGCTTTTGTGGGATTTTCCGTATCCGTTCCAGTGGAGGGCGTGTTGGATCTGATCCCCTCGGATTCGGAGGTATTCGAAGATATCGATTTCCGTCCCGTTCCGCGTGGTGTCATCGACCGCGGCCTTTCCTCTGTCCGGATCTCCGACGGTATTACTCATGAGCCAGAAGCCTGGCCACCACCCTTCCTGCGTCTGAAATTGGACTCGGGCTTCGAAGTATCCGTACTTGGCGGAGTAGAGCCCGTCGGTGGTGATCATGCCGACCACAATGCGGTCATCCTTACGCTGGCAACTGAGGTGAAGGTGTCCCTGACCGTCTAGATGAAAGGCGGAGGGGTCATTGAACCCATCCTTTCGTGGGCCGGGATAGCGGTGCTTCCACTTTCTTAAATCAAGCTCGGTTCCGTCAAATTCGTCACTCCAAACCAGTTTGTAATCCGTTGATGGGGGGCCTTCTGGCGGCGGCTTTGGGAGTTGTTTTTCAAGCCAAGGAGAGACTTTATCCGCCCAGAGCTGGCCATGCTTTTGGAGGCCGAGGCCACTAAAATGGATTTGGCTTCTATGCTCCCCGACCAAGGCATCTGTGTCGGGCCCTTCCAGAGAGACGCCTGTTTGCCACAGTTTGCTTTGCGCCTCCCGAAACTCGGTATCGGCGGAATCTTGAGGGGAGTGGTAGGTTGTCTGTGCGGTGAACCAAGGGAGATGCCAGCCTGCTCTGGCGCGGCTGGCTCGCACGAGGGTTTCCATGAAGCGGGTGTACTGTTCGCCAGAAATTTGTCGGTCGGCGGGGTGCCCTTCGCGAGCCTGTCCTGCATCGCTTTCGCCCTGATGCCAAAGGATGGCTCGCAGGCCGTGGCTTCCGAGTTGGTCGAGCCGGTTGACTAGGGTTGCGAATAACTTTCCGTCACTGGTCCACTGGCCACTGGAAGTCTGGGTGACCCCTTTTCCGGTGGTGGTTTGTTGCTCAAACACTTCCCCTTCTGGCAGCCATTCCCGAACACTTGTGCCCCCCGCTGCGATGGGGATCAGGCCGACGGGGACGTGGAATTTGGCTTCGAGGGCATCGGCAAGAGCAGGGAGAAAACTTCCGCCACTCCCGCTGGCTCCTTTTTGAGGGTCGAGTGCAAGGGCCCACGATTTACCGTCGTAACGGACGATCCGGTTGCTCTTTGGTTTTTGGGGTTCGGATCCGTGGTTTGCGGCATTGGATTGTCCGGCAACGAGGAACACTTCCCCGACCCCAACGTGGGGGACGACTGAGGAGACGGCAGGTTCCCCGTCCTTGAGGCCTCGGATTTCGAAGCGGTACCAACCGCCTGCTGGGACGGTGGTGAGAAAATCGAAGCGCTGGTTTTGGAGCGGGGTTGGGAAATCTCGCCACGACTCTGGCAGGGGGGCGCCGTCAAGGGCGGTGCCGCTGAGGCGGTATTGCCAGGACTGGATCCCCTCGACCTTGGCTTCCCCGTGGAGTCGGATCAGCCCCTGATTCTGGTCGAGCCGCTGGAACACCTGATAATCGAGCGGTGACTGAATGCCGACATCCGCAGCGATAATGGATGCGGTTGGGAGGGCGAGCGTGATTAGAAAAGCTGAGATTGAGGGGAGCTTCATGAGTTAAGCTTCGGGAGCTATTGTAGGAAATGAAATGCGAACCTGCGCTTTCTTAGCTGATAGATGATTGTCTTATCTCAAGGCGATAATGACGTACACGGATCGCTTTTTGGGACTCACGGATCGCAGTTGGTTTATGGTTGATGATGAATTTGAGATCGGTAGATCGGGAGCGGCAAATTTTTAGATCGACTGCTTTTTGCTCTAGGATCTCATTCAAGTTCTCTTTCCCCCTTATGAAAATTGTTTCTCCTCTGTTGTTAGGAGTCGTGGCGACTATGGGTGCTTTATTGCCCCGAGCGGAAGCTGCGGAACCTAAAAAGACGAACGTCCTATTCATCATCGCGGATGATTTGAATAACATGCTGGGTTGTTATGGCGACCCTCGCATAAAGACGCCGAACATCGACAAATTAGCCGAACGCGGCGTCCGGTTTGATCGCGCTTATTGTGCATTCCCTTTGTGCGGTCCCAGTCGCAACTCCTTATTGACCGGCCTCTATCCGAACACGACAGGCATCCAAGCTAACTCGCTGATCTTCCGCCAGACCTGCCCGGAGCGGATCAGTCTCCCGCAGGCCTTCCGGCAACAGGGCTACTTTGCCGCTCGGGTTGGAAAACTATATCACTATGGGGTGCCCAATTCGATCGGGACTGATGGAGCGGATGATCCGGCTTCATGGGAAATGCAGGTGAATCCCGCGGGGGTGGATCGGACTGAAGAGCATCCCAAGATTTTCTCTCTGAACCCCGGCAATTTTGGTGGCACGTTGAGTTGGTACGCCTCGCCGAAGAGCGATGAACACCACACCGATGGCAAGATCGCGGCCGATGCGGAATGGATTTTGGAACGGTGCGCGAAGCAGAAAGATCGTCCGTTCTTTCTCGCGGTGGGCTTTTACCGGCCGCACACGCCATACGTGTCTCCCAAGAATCCGTACTTTGACTTGTATCCTCTCAAGGACACGCCGGTGGTAAAGGTGACGGCGGAAGAGCGCGCTCAAATTCCGCCGGCGGCGTTGGCGAGCTTCAAGAAGGAGCAGGACCAACTCACGGACGACCTCCGGAGGGAGGCGTTGCAGGCTTACTCTGCGAGCATCAGCTTTATGGATGCGCAGGTGGGGCGGGTGATTGCGGCGTTAGATCGATTTGGGTTGTCGGAGAACACGGTCATCGTGTTTACGAGCGATCATGGGTATCATATGGGAGAGCATGGGTTGTGGCAGAAGCAGAGCCTGTTTGAGGAGAGTGCGCGGGTGCCTCTCTTGATCGTGGAGCCTGGATCAAAGGCAAAGAAAGCCGTGGCGAAGACGCCGGTGAGCTTGGTGGACGTATTTCCGACGCTTGCGAAGATGACTGGGATTGAGGCGCCGAAGGATTTGCAGGGGCAGGATCTCGTGCCGATTTTGAAGGATCCGGCTGCCGTTGGGCGTGGTTGGGCGTTGAGTCAGGTGGTGCGTGGGGGAGGTTTTCGGAGGAATGGGGCGAGTCCGGCCGTTGGAGATGATGGCAAAAGGAACTTTGGTTACTCGCTGCGCACGGAACGGTGGCGTTACACCGAATGGGAGGAAGGCAAACAGGGGCGGCAGTTGTTTGATCACAACGCGGACCCGAAGGAGCTCCAGAATCTCGCGGATAAACCGGAGCATGCCGCGACGGTGGCGCAGCTCACGGAGCAGCTGCATGCGGCGGTGAAGACGACCTTTCCCGCGAACGGTGTGACGCCGGTTGTGAACAAGGAAGGAACGCTTTGGGAGCCAGAGGCGTTTCCGCGGTAGCGTTTCCAGGGACTTCGCAGGGGAGGGGAGCCTGCGGGGTGTTTAGGCGAGGAGAGCTTTGATGATTTTGCAGGGCTCGACGCCCGTGAGTTTGAAGTCGAGTCCTGCGGAGCGGAAGGTGAGTTGTTCGTGGTCGATTCCGAGGCAATGCAGGATGGTGGCTTGGAGATCTGCGACGTGAACTTCATTTTCCACGACGTTGAATCCCATTTCGTCGGTGGCGCCGTAGGTGATGCCCGGGCGAATGCCTCCGCCTGCCATCCACAT
>CANFNA010000130.1 GCA_947448395.1 Chthoniobacteraceae bacterium | reverse complement strand
GCACAAAGGGGGCCGCTGCTGTGACGCTGGAATTGGCGCGGAGCAGGTTCGGGAGGGGGCGCCAATCGGCAATGGGGAGTCCTCCGTTCGTAACGCTAATGTGTGGGTCAAATCCCAGCACCTTGCTGCGTAGTTCGAGATCAAACCCTGTCATGACGGCGATGACGAGGATGAGAACCGCTATGCCGAGGGTCACGCCAAGGACCGAGACAACGGTGATAACGGAGAGAAAAGTCCGCTTTGGTTTGAGGAAGCGGAGGGCGAGAAAAAGGCTAAAGGGGAGTTGCACGAGGCGGGCGGCTTGGCGTGGGTGAATCGGGGGACGAAGATGTAACGTAAGTCGGTCCGATTTGGCGAGGCAGATGGCATCTGGCGGGTTGACTTTAAGCGGTTCTGGGGGAGGATTGAGCCCATGGTTAAGAAGACTCTCTCCCTCCTTCTCGCCTCTCTGATGGCAACCGGTCAGGCTTGGGCCGTTTCTGGTGGCCCCTTTGATGCATTCCTTCTGGCCAAGTCGCTCAGCTATTCGGACATGGCTGGTACTTATGGAATGACTTTGACGGGGACGAATACCGACCACTTGAGTTCGACAGGGGTGATGATGATGTCGGTATCTGCTCGGGGTCTGACCGTGGGCAAGATGCTTATCTTTGATCAGGGCATTGTTTATGTGGGAAGCGCTACCGGGGTAATGAGATCTGCTACGACCACTCCTGGTAAGGATCTAAGGGATTTTTTCAAAGCCGGTTTAGTGCGTGGACAGGGTTCCGGATCGTTGGTGTGCCAGCTGGCGCACTATTCGGTTAGAACGACCAGTGACGGGATCAGTTCGACTTCAGCCAGTTTTCTGGATGGGATGATGAATGGGGCCGTGACGGTGCAACTAAATCCGGATCCCCGTCTTGGTGGAGTTTATGTGAGTGGTGAGGGGTCCTTGTGGGAGTACAACACACGCCTCATTAATGTGGTCAATTCCACTTCCACCCAGTCGAGCGATGTGGTGAACGGAACCAACACCAATACTACAAGCACTTCGACTACGGTGGTGGGCGCGGACCCAAGTGGGGTCACCGACGCGGGGAATTCGGATTTAGTGTCCACAAACGGGTCTCCCGCCGTGAATTTACGCTCCACGGATACGGCTAGCGCAGTCCTGACTTTCTCGTTGGATGGGGAGATGCAGAGCACGACTACAACGGCGATTCAGATGTTCACTCAGCCTAATGCGGCGACAAATTGGGGAGTAGGATTTGGAAATGGAGACACAGGGAATACGCCTGTAGCGAATGGTGCCGTAGGTCCCTAGTGCGTTCCTTAGCCAAAGGGTTGAATAAGAATCGATTTGAGGCCTCGTCATTTCAAACAGAGAGTCTCGTAGCTTGGAAAAGACATCGAAAAGCGCTTCCTTCCAGTTAGCTTTTACGCTTTTGGAATTGTTGGGGGCTGTGGTGATTCTCGGTATTCTCGCCGGCATTGGATTTCCTCTCTTCGTTCAGTTTCGTGATCGCGCCGAAACGGTGCTTTGTGGGTCTAAGTTAAGGGGGCTCTACAATGGAACGGCAGCCTATGTTCATGACAATCAGGCATGGCCCTCTATTTTGCCCTCCACGCGCGCGGAGCATTCGGGCGGCGCTGGGAAAGAGGGGGCGGCCTCGTTTGATGCGCGATGGGTGGAGGCGCTGAAGCCCTATGGAATTTCGGAGCAGGATTGGTATTGCCCGACTCAAGAGAGGGCCAGACTGAGGCGGGGTGTGGCCGCAAGCTCAGAGAAAGATCCACGGCCTGCGCGGATTGATTACACGCCAACATTGTTTCAGGGAGGTGGGATGGCTCCGTACCAATGGCCCAAACATCCTTGGTTTATCGAACGGGGTTCTCCTCATGGGACTGGGCCGCAGATCATCCTTACCAATGGGGCTGTTGTTTCTATTGATGAGGTGATTCGTAACGAAACGGGCGGTCAACCCTAAGCTATTGCGGTCGCTAGTTGGCTTTTGGAGGGCGTTGTGCGAGGAAGTGGGGATGCTCCCCGAATTGGTTGCCCGCATCGTTTCGACAACGGATCCCCGCTGCCTTTGGAAATTTGCGTGGAATTTTGGCTTTAAGACTCTTTTAGGCGTGGAGCGTTTCAAGGCCAGGGTTCGCAGAGGCGAGTATTTTCCAGCTTTTGTCTACATCTCGATTCTCAATACATGCAATCTTCGCTGTCAGGGATGTTGGGTCGACGTGGAGGCTGAGCGCTCCGAATTGGACGTCGAAGCCGTCAGTCGGTTAATTGAGGAGGCGAAGACGCAGGGGAACCGCTTTTTTGGGATTCTCGGAGGTGAACCATTTCTTCATCCCGGGTTGATGGAAATTTTAGCCCGCCACCCAGAGTGTTACTTTCAAATTTTCACCAACGGGCAGTGTATCACTCCGAAAATTGCGGCGAGATTGCGGGAATTGGGAAATGCCACGCCGCTGATTTCCATTGAAGGCCGCGAGGTCGTCAGCAACGAGAGGCGCGGAAATATCGACGTGTTTGCGAGGACGCTTCGAGGTTTGGACGCTTGCTTGGAAGCGGGTTTGCTGACGGGTGTCGCAACCTCAGTATGTCAGACGAATATTCGCGAACTGCTTAGTGAAGAATGGCTTCGAGAGCTTATTCGGAGAGGTGTTCATTATGTTTGGTACCACACCTACCGTCCGGTAGGCCCTAAAATGAATCCTCAGTTGGGACTCACTCCGCAGCAGTTGGTGGAGGTGCGCCGGTTTGTTGTTGAGATGCGTGATCGAATGCCAATTGGAATTGTGGATGCCTATTATGGGCACGATGGGAAAGCGCTTTGTCCAATGTCCACAGGGATCTCTCATCACGTCAGTCCTTATGGCGACGTGGAACCCTGCCCAATCATTCAGTTTGCGAAGGAGGACATCAAAGATGGTCGGGGTTTTGTTGCGGCAGTGCGCGACTCAGAGTTTCTGAAAGATTTTAGGGAACTGACGGCGGAAGCGACTCGTGGTTGCGTGGTTTTGGAGAGGCCGGATCTGGTCAAGGCTTTGGTCCAGAAGCACTCCGCCAGAGACACCACGATGAGAAAAAGTGCCATGGCGGAGCTTGAGGCGATGGTGCCCCGATTTAGTCAGTGGCTGCCTGGCGAGGAGATTCCAGAAAAGCATTGGATGTACCGTTTGGCGAAGCGCTTCTGGTTCAGTGACTTTGGAGCATATAAGAAGATGGACCCAGGCAGCCGTCCGAAGGCGGAGGCGCTAGTTCGAACGGGATCGAGCAAAGGGGTCGTCTGATTGGAAAATTTTACTTACTAATGAGGTAGCCGATGCTGCGTCATCTCTCATAGCCCCTCCCCCCTCCCCGTTTTATGTCTGCTCCTGCAACCGCCCCACAACCTCCGGTTCAGCTCTCCTTGCCGCGTCCTGTTCCGCAGCAGAAGTTTCGTACTCCCAAAAAAAACATCCCCCAAACGCCGCAGGAGCGTAATCGAGTCTTATTGGCGGCGAGGGCATACGTTGAGCGTGAGAAGCCTGTTCCTCCTCTTCCCCAGGGAGAGTTGGAAAAGCATGCGGATGCTCTGGTTTCTCACTTGGGCATAGACCATATTTATCGCGATTACGTCGGTGTTTTAATCAATAACGAGCTTTGGCGAGAATCGCTGGCTTCAGTGCCTTATGAGCGTCGTCTTTTGCTCATTCCAAAATGCCTTCGAGTGGAGAGTAAGTGTCCGGCGCCATTCGATGAATTTGGTCTGCTCTGCAAGCAATGCGGGCTGTGTTCCATTCAAGATCTTCAGCTAGAGGCCGAGCGGCTCGGATATGCCGTTTTGGTTGCCGAAGGATCTGCTATCGTGATGTCTCTGATTCAGACGGGTAAAATCGAGGCGATTGTGGGGGTGAGTTGTTTGAGCGTTCTGGAGAGGGCTTTTCCATACATGGAAGCGGCAGCAGTTCCTGGGGTGGCAGTTCCGCTCCTTCAGGATGACTGCATTGATACAACGGTCGATCTTGATTGGGTTTGGGAATACATCCACCTCACCAGTGACGATCGGACACGTCGGCTCGATCTGGGGGCTCTTCGCGAAGAGGTGGACTTTTGGTTCACACCGCTTGCACTCGATTCCGCAATGGGGGTGGCGATGGGTGAGACCGAAAAAATCGCTCGCGAGTGGTTGCAGCGTGCGGGGAAACGGTGGAGGCCATTCTTAACGGTAGCCGTTTATCAGGCTTTGCAAAATGAGCCGGGAAAGGCAGTGCCCGAATCCTTGAAGAAAGTTGCGATCGCAGTGGAGTGCTTTCACAAGGCATCATTGATCCACGATGATATTGAAGACGGGGATCTGAGCCGTTACGGCGAACCGACTTTGCATGCTGAACACGGCGTCGCGGTGGCTCTCAATGTTGGGGATTTGTTAATTGGAGAGGGGTACCGCTTGCTGGCAGAAAGCGCTCACGGGGCTGAAGAGCGTGTCCGGATGCTTCAGATTGCAGCTCAGGGGCAGCGTGAATTGTGCCGGGGTCAGGGGTCTGAACTGGCATGGGCTCGCGCACCGCGTCCTTTGACTTCGGTCGAGGTGATGGAGATTTTTGAACGCAAGACCGCACCGGCATTTGGTGTGGCACTGGAAATTGGAGCCATCGCCGCTGGAGTTGATGCGCATGACGAGGTAGCCGAGGTGTTGAAAAACTATAGTCGTTCGATGGGCATCGCTTACCAGATCCGAGATGACTTGGAGGATTATGCCGGTGGCGAAACGGTTGGTGCGCCGGATGATGTTGCAGGATTGCGTCCGAGCGTTGTGCTGTCTTCAGGCTGGGAGCGTGCTCAGGGAGAATCTAAGAGCATTCTCGAATCATGCTGGCGCAGGGAAAATGTGAACCCGGAAACGGTGCGTGAAGCATGCGCCAATTCTGGAGCCCTCGAGCGGAGTCAGGATTTGCTGGAGCGTTACAAAGAGGAGGCGATTCGTTCGCTCGGTGAACTTGAAAATCCCAGCCTTAAAGGATTGTTGCGCCGGGTTATTGGAAAGATTTTTAACGACACCGAGATTAAAGGGTGGTGCAAGGAGTTTGAAAACAAGCAGCTTCAATCCACAGAAGCACCCTCCCTCTAAGCCCTCCCTCGGTTTTTAGATGGTGCGGAACGGGGCCTCAGTGGCTGCCGAGACAGGGTTAGCGCGAAGATGCCTGTTTGGAGTCCTTCGAGGTTTCCTCCACGAGGTCGCGGAGGATGTTTAAGGCTTCCTCTTTGATCGGGTCGAAACTCATCGGGGCTGTTTTGAATACTGCAGCTTCCCCCTCTGCAGGCGTCTCGTCTTTTGGGTCAGCATCCCCATTCTCCTCCGCTTTCTCGTCTTTCTTCTTCGGTTTGATGTAAACGAAGGGCTTTAGAGGCTTTCCAGCAGCATTTTCAAGCGTCACTCGGAACGCTTTTGGTTCCGTATCATGCGCGCGGACTGACCTTTCGGCGTCACGTTTCTCGCGTCGTGCCTTGTCTGCATCCAATTCTTCCTGCCGCTTCTTTTCGTTTACAGAAAGTTTGTTTTCCTCCACGCGCTTGCGGATGCGGTCCATGTCTTCGCGAATGTACTCAAATTCGATATTCTCTCGAATTCGCTGTTCGGAGCTTTTGCGTAGTAGATCGAGGTAGAGAGGTCTCGTCCATTTGTCATAATTGAGGGGTTTGATGGTGTCGTAGGGTAGAGGATCTTTGCGTGCATCCTCGCCGAACTCGGGTTGGTCGGAAAGCGATGGCAGGCAAATATCGCCTTCGACGCCCCGTAGTTGGGTGGATCCTCCGGCAATCCGGTAGAATTTCTGGATGGTGAGTTTGATCGAGCCCGCTTGTTGTTCTTTCGCGAGTGCTGGGATCACCCTATTGAGTTCAATCAATTGTTGGACGGTGCCTTTCCCAAAGGTCTTGCTATCTCCGATCACGACTGCCCTTCCGTAGTCCTGCAAAGCCGCTGCAAAAATTTCGCTAGCTGAAGCGCTGTGCCGATTCACCAGCACAGTCAGTGGGCCGTCATAAAGAATGGAGGAGTCTGTATCACGATTAATAACGACTTCTCCATTCCAGTTTCGCACCTGGACCACTGGGCCATCTTTGATGAAAAGACCAGTCAGGCTGATTGCTTCCTCGAGTGAGCCTCCTCCATTATTTCGGAGATCGACGATCAGCCCTTCGATACCCTCAGCCTTGAGGCGATTCAGTAAAAGAGCGACATCCCGAGTCGTGCTTTTGGCATTCGGGTTATTACCGTTTTGTGTCATGTCCTTGTAGAAGGACGGAAGTTCGATACGCCCGAGCTTCATGACTTTTCCATTGGGCGTGGGCCATTCGATGAGGTCGGCATGGGCTTCGCCTTCTTTGAGTTTGATCTCATCGCGTTTAATTTCGACTTCAACGCGGTCAGCTCCAGTGGCGGAAGCCGCGGGAAGCAACTGCAGACGGACGATGGTGTCCTTGTCGCCCCGAATCATCGAAATGACTTTATCGAGGCGCATGTCGATGCAGTCGACAAACGGCTGGCTGGCTTGTGCAACGGCGACGATACGATCGCCTGCTTTGATTTTTTTTGACTTACTGGCGGGTCCTCCTGGAATGAGTTCTTCGATCTTCGTGTATCCATCTTCAGAGCGCAGACGTGCCCCAATTCCAAAGAGGGAGAGACGCATGCTGATGTTGAATTCTTCCTGAGCCGTTTTGCTCATGTACTCCGAATGGGGATCGTAAGTAGAGGTCAGGCACACGAGAAAAATTCGAACGACTTCATCGGCAGTTTGCTCGTGGATGCTGCGCAGATATTGGTCGTAGCGTTTGCGAAGAATGGTGGCGGGATCCTTTTCCTTTTTATTACCTAAGCGTTCCTGAATCATCTCAGAGGTCACACGGTCCTTCCACATGGAGTCGATTTGGGAACTCGAAGGCCAAGCAGCCTTCTGTCGGTTGGAGTCGATGGTGTGGTCCGTGTTGTAGTCCAATTCTGAAGACAGGAGTTCTTTGGCGTAGGCGACGCGTTCCTCAACCCGTTTTACGAAGACTTCATGGATTTGCTTAGCCGCCTCAGTGCGTCCGAATACTAATTCGGAATCGAGGTTCTCGGCCCATTGTTGGGTGAATTGATCGACATCTTCCTTCGTGAATATGATGTGGTTGTAGTCGAGGTACTCGAGGAAGTTCCGGAGTAGACGGCGCGAGACGTCTTTGCTGAGGCGCTGTTTTGAGTAGTGGACCTGTTCAAGCAGGCTGACCACGCTGATTGTGACTTGAGTCGGATCCGGATCCTTCGCGTGACAGGATGTGGAAAATGAGAGGCCTGAGACAATAGCGGCGGCAAGAAGGACTCGGGAAAACTTCATCGGGTGGGATGGGGTAGAGGGGAAGGGGGGCGCGGATCGGGATGACGGTTAAAGGACCATGGCTTCATTGGGCTCCAAAATCAAAGGAGCGTTGCGGAGGAGTACGCAATGGAGTGCGTCCCCCGCGTTGCTGGCGGAAAATATCGAAGACCGAGTCGGAGCCATCGACTTTCATTTGATGAACGATTTTGAGGAGCGTGCCGAGTCTGCCTTTTGGAAAGCCTCCTTTTCCTGCAAACCAGCCCAAATATTCGACAGGTAAATCGTAAATCGGAATTCCATTCGGAGGATGAAATTCAGGGCCATATTTTCCAAAAGGCATGGCGGTGCGTTCTATCTCTTCCAAGTCGTTGCGGATGGATTCCAAAAAGTCCGACATGGGTAGGAGCGGCTCGAATAGCTTCAAACGACCCGGTCTTGCATGGGTGTGCCTCGTTCAAACGCGGCTAGGTTATCGAGAAAATGGCGCACCAGAGTCTCGTCTTGGTCATGACGTCCTCCTGCAGTGTGTGGGGTGATGTAGCAATTGGGTGTGGTCCACAACGGGTGCTCGGGTGGGAGCGGCTCGGGTTCCATCACGTCGAGGTACGCCATGCTGAGACGCATCGATTGGAGTGCATCTGCGAGAGCATTTTGATCGACGGTCGAACCGCGGCCGACGTTATAAAAACGGGCCTTAGGACTGAACAAAGCGAGACGCGACTGGTTTATAAACAGATCAGTGGATTCATGCGCTGGGAGGATGTTTACCACATGATGCGCCTGGGGAAGGATCGTTGGGAGGTCCGATTCCGAAATGATTTCGACGTTCTGCTCTGAGCGCTTCGTCTTTCGGAGGGCGTAGACTTTGATGCGGAACGGCGCTAGCAACTCGGCTAATCTCCGGCCGATTGCTCCGAACCCAAGTAAAAGAACCGTCTGTCCGGTGAGGAGGCGGGAATCGTAACGTCGCTCTGCGTAATGCCAGGAGTGATCCGTGAGTTGGTCTCGGTAGGAGGGGAGCAACTGGCGTCCTAGTGCGAGCATCATGGCGAGGACGTGTTGTGCGCAGGGATCTGCAAAAACGCCGCAAGCGTTTGTAAAAGCGGCGCCTCGATCACGGAAAGAATCCAGAAATTCGGCTGTATCGTAACGCGTGTAGCCGGCGCTGGAAACCTCGACCCATTTGAGATTTGGGTTTTGAAGGCTGTCGTTCGGATCGGGTTGCCCAAATGCAATATCCGCAGTTGCGAGTTCGGGATCTGGGTCACCGGCTGCGAGCACGGACGCGCTGGCATTGGCCGAAACCACGAGCCGATGGG
>CANFNA010000129.1 GCA_947448395.1 Chthoniobacteraceae bacterium | reverse complement strand
CCCCAAACTCACTCCATCGCAGAGGACTCGCAGATAAAGCCGCCACAGCCCGCTTTCCCTGAGAGCGGTCTCCTCCCTCCCCTTGCCCAAACCTCCAGTCGCTCCCACTCAAAAATAAGATCACTGTGTTATCCCATAAATTGAGCGAAACAATCTGCTCGACGATGCGCGCCACAGACGCGTCTAGCCGTTCCACCACGGCCACCCGCTCTTCCACCGCCAGTTCCCAATCCTTCAATTCTAAACGCTCTAAAGCCCCCGAAACAGGCTGTGCAGAAAACCCAGCATTTTCCCCGACCCCACAGTCCGAAAATCGTTCAGAACGCTCCATCCAAAGCTTCTCGAAGCCATGCTCGATTCGCCCCTGAAATCGCGAGCGCACCGCAGCCTTTTGCTTCGAGTCCACCTCGGGTTTAGGAAGGGACACCATGCAAAAAAAAGGACTCTTAGGGGCCTCCGCCATGTGTGTCTTGAGACCCTCGAGCGCTCGGTCCACTACTTGGACAACTCCCAAGCCTCGCCCAACCACTTTCCCTTCCAAAAACCCATCGCCCCTGTTTCCAAAGGAATAACTCCGATACCCCCCAGCCTCCAAAATTTGAGGTAAGCGCCGTCCCCACCCCATCATCTCTCCCCCGCCTTCAGAACCCGTCCCACGCGATTTTCGAAGATGCCCGGGATGATAGCCCGAAAGAACTGCATCCTCCGTCTCCTGAAGCGATCCACCGTGGTAGGCCTCCGAAAATCGCACCCCGTTCTGAGCCAGCCAATCTAGACACGGCGTCGCAGCATCCCCTCCATAGGAACCGCAGTCGGAAAACCCGATTCCATCGGCCAGAATAACCAGAAAGTTTGGTTGCTTCAAAGGTGCCGAGCGAGCGCTACTCGCGAAAATCGCAGAGGCGCTGAGGAAGACACAAAGACGCAGAAGGGGGAAGCTCGGCATCAGAAGGGGGTGGGGAAGATTCTCTAAGTTGACCCTCAACCGATAGGAACCCTAGAGCCAAAATGGAACAACCCGCTCATGGACTCACCTTCCCCTTGGTTCCTGCGTTGAGCGCAGACAACTGCTCTTTCAAATCCTCCATCGCATTCAGCGAAACCACAGCCCCCTTCGCGTCGACCAACCAAGCCGTCGGCAGGGAGTTCACTCCCCAACGACGCGCTAACGCGCTGAGCCATCCTCGCCCTTCCCAAGCAATCGTCCAACCGTCACCAAACTGCTTGCGCACACTTTCCATCTGGACTCGATCCTCGTCCAAACTAATTCCCACCCGGACCATCTCAGGATAACCCGCAAGAGCTTGGTTCAAACGAACCCACGCCTCCAACGCCGGTAAAGAATTCGCCGCAAAATAGAACACCACCGCTGGTCGCCCCTTCAAATCCTCCAACCGAAAATTCCGCCCGTTCAAGTCCTGAAACCTCAACACCAGTGGCTTCCCATACAGTTCTAAGCGCGCCTGATCGTCCTCAATCCGTTTCCTAAGCCCTGGGTCCTGATTCGCCCGGGAAGCCGCCGCAAGAAGCTCCCCTTTAACCTGAGGCTCGCAATCAAACCGCGTAGCCACTTCCACCAACAGCAACGCCAAACGCCTATCCGCCGGATAATTTTGGCGAAACTCACGAACCGCCGCCAAAAGCTCCTGCCGCTGCTCCCGATTCGCAAAGCGATTCCGGCGCATCCACTGACTGATCCGAGTAAAGGCCACCTCAGCCCTCTGCTCACGGGAACCTCTCCCATCCAGACCGTCTAAAATCCGAGCGGACTCCTCCTGCCACTCAGGCTTCGACTCCAACTCCGCCCGTATCGTCAAAACCCGAGCCAAGCGAATTTGTGCCTCAAAACGCCGTGGATCATCCTGGGTCGCCGACTCTAAAAAACGCCTCAACGCAGATTCCTGAGCCGCCGTATGTTTTGAAAAAACTCCTTTTGCCTCCTCCACAGAGCGCGGGGGCTGTGAGGGTCCTGCATCCAGTGCCAAAACCCCTTTCCACAGTCCTCCAATATCCTCCGCTCCTATGAGTGGAAATGACGCAAACCCAAACCCCACCACCAATCCGAAAAGGAAAGACCTCGCCCTTCTCGACCTGCCCACCAAGTCAATCGCCCTCACCATCATAGACTCCCTTTCTTGACCCATTGCGAAACCCTCTCTCGCTTAGGGCGCCAAGTGCAGGGTTCTTTTCACACGCGTCCACCATGAACCTTGGGGCTGTTTCTGAGCCGCTCGCATCGCCTCCAATTCCCTCGCCAATAGGCCTTCTGGAACCACCACCGCACGCCTCACAATGAACGGCTGCACCGGCGAATCATTCGTATCGGTAGCCGATGCCCCGATCTCATCAAAAACCGACAGCCCGTCAATAACCTCCCCAAAAACTGTCTGGGTTCCGTCCAACTCTGGCAGTGCCTTCAGGACCACGTAAAACTGACTCCCGTTTGAAAGTCTCGCAGGATTTAAGGAGTCCGGCAGCCGCCCCATGCCCAACACTCCACGGACATGCGTCCGACGAATTTCCGGAGCCAATGTGTACCCTGGCCCACCCGTCCCCAAATCCACTTTATCTTTGTTCCGGCTCAGAGGATCTCCCAGCTGAACCAAGGACTCCGGCAGAACTCGGTGAACCGCTATCCCGCGATAAAAATCCCGCTTCACCAGCGCCTTGAAATTTGCCGCATGCCTGGGCGCATCCCCCTCAAAAAGGGCTACAACTACCGGATTGAGCAGCTGACCCTTTTTCTCAAACTGGATCACCACACGATCTGCTGCGTGTACGGAAGCTACGGCAAAACTGAAAACCGAAGCACTGATGGTTAGAAATCGCGCAAACATAGGGGAGGCGGAAAGTCTCCACACTCTAAGCCCCCTTCCCATCAAGGCAAAGCCTCAGAATCACCTCCCCCTCGCACCCCTCTCGAAAATCCCCTTACGCATCTCCCTGTTATTCCTTCTCCTAAATACGTCGCAAACGCCCAACCCCCTGAACCTCAAACTCGTCCGCGAGAAAATTTCGCTTCACGTACGCTAAGGCAGACACCTCACCGTTCAGCGACCGAACCACACTGGTAATCTTCCCAATAACGAATGAGCTGCCATCCAAATCCGCCTCGCCTCCTCTCGTACCAAAAACCTCCGCCCCAGCGGCTGGCAATGCCACTTCCGCCCCCCCTCTTAAACGTACCAACAAACGATTTACATGCCCAACGCTCTTGAGCCGAGAGATCACCTCCTGCCCAATGTAACACCCCTTGTGATAATCAATGTGCGTGCGCTCCAAACCCGCCTCAGGAGGCAGCGTCTCCTCCCCCAACTCCGCTCCCCACGCAGGAATTCCACGCTCAATCCGGTAACGCTCCCAAACCTCCCATCCTCCCAACCGCTCCCCATACACTCGAAGCCTCGCTTCCTTTTCGGCCAAGGGAAAAACCACATCCCATCCAGCCTCCCCCAATCGATCCGCCTGAACCGCTGGCAAATCTGCAAACGCAGCAATCTCACTCGGTGCCTGACCCACAAAATGGAGCATCGCAAGGGACCCAGAAAAGTCCTCCAGCACCACGTCATCCGCCACCACGTAACGGTTCAACCGCGCTAAAAGGACTTCGGAAAGCCCTGGATCAGAGTCCACCCGCAAAGCCCCTGCACCCGTCTGGGCCACCCAAACCACCGCCTGAAGCCGCCCTTTGGCATTGGTCACACAGGCCGGCAATGCTCTCTCGGGCCTCAACGGCCTCAGATCCTGCGTCAGCTGCCCATTCAAAAAACGAAGCCGATCCTCCCCCGTGACTGAAAGAATCGTCCGATCGGAAAGGTCAAAAACTGTGGGCGAAAACGGGGGGAAACTCGGCGATTCAAAGTCACTCATGGAATTTTGAAATTCTACGCGCTTCAAAGCCCCTCGGCCAAGCATCCCTAACAAATCACCTCAAAAACACTGACGTCCAATTACTTAAAATAAGAGCCAGAATCCAGAGCAACGGACATTTAAATTTTTTAAACAATTTTTAAAAAAACCCGTCCGCCCCTCACCCGCCCCACGAATCCACTTTTGACTGCGCGCTGAGTTGTCAGGGGTGGTGGCTCAGTGCGCTGGCAAAATCGAGACGGTGGATTCGCAAGATTCCCACCGTCTCCTTTTTTTTGGTCCTATGAAAGCGTGGTCGACCTCCAATTTTCGAGCGCGATGCAGAGTCGATTCCTCTATAAACGAGGGCTCTATGTCGCAACCATTTCGTCCCCTAGGTTTCTCCACTCGTCAGCTTCACCACGGCTATACGCCCGATCCGACCACCGGCAGCCGCGCCGTACCGCTCTACCAGACCACCAGCTACCAGTTCAAGAGCACGGAGCATGCAGCCAACCTATTCGCGCTCAAAGAACTCGGGAATATTTATACCCGCCTCATGAATCCCACAACCGACGTGCTTGAACAGCGCGTCGCCAATCTCGAAGGAGGAGTGGGCGCCCTTGCCGCCAGCAGCGGTCACGCGGCTCAGGCTCAAGCCATCTTTACGCTTTGCAATGCAGGTGATCACATCGTCACCAGCAGTCGACTTTACGGCGGCACTTACAGCCAATTCAAATACACCCTTCCCAAACTGGGAATCTCTGTGACTTTCGTCGATCCCTCCGACCCACAGAACTTCGAACGCGCCATCCAACCCAACACCAAGATTCTCTACGGTGAAACCTTGGGAAATCCGGACATCAGCGTGTTTCCCATCGAAGAAGTGGCCGCGATCGCCAAAAAGCATCACGTGGTGCTCATGCTCGATAACACCTTCGCTACCCCTTATCTCTTCCGCCCAATTGAATGGGGCGCCCACGTAGTCACCCATAGCACGACAAAATTCATCGCTGGTCATGGCACAAGCATCGGCGGCATCATCGTCGATGGTGGCAATTTTGATTACACCAGCGGCCGCTTCGCAAACTTCACCGAACCCGACCCCAGCTACCACGGCCTCGTCTATTCGACCCTCACTGGAGTCGGTCTCCCTCCTTTCATCATTAAAGCCCGCGTCCACGTTCTCAGAGACATCGGCGCTTGCCAATCGCCGTTCAACAGCTGGCAGACCATCCAAGGCCTCGAAACTCTGAGCCTCCGTATCGAACGCCACGTCCAAAACGCTCAGGCCGTGGCCGAGTTTTTGGAAAAACATCCGCAAGTCGGCTGGGTCAAATATCCGGGCCTCAAAAGCCACCCCGATTTCGAACGCGCCAAGCGCTACCTACCAAAGGGGCCAGGCGCAATTCTCGGATTCGGAATTCGAGGAGGTGCAGAATCTGGAAGGAAGTTTATCGAACGCCTCCAACTCTTCAGCCATCTCGCCAACGTGGGCGATGCAAAGTCTCTCGCCATCCATCCGGCAACCACCACGCACAGCCAACTCACCCCTCAACAACAAACCTCCGCAGGCGTCAGCCCCGACTTTGTAAGGCTCAGCATCGGCTTGGAAGATATCGATGATATCCTCTGGGATCTCGACCAAGCCCTCAGAGGGTAAACACCAATTCGCAAAACACTCCGCCAACCCAATCCCCGAGGCAGACGCCGAGCGTCTCGCTTCGGGGCATTCTTTGCGTCAGAATAAGCGCTCCATCATGCCAGTCAAAATCCCAAGTACGCTTCCCGCACGCGCCATCTTGGAACGCGAAAACATCTTCGTCATGAGCGACGAGCGTGCCGCTGGGCAAGACATCCGTCCGCTGCGGTTGGGCATCCTCAATTTAATGCCCACCAAGGAGGCCACCGAAACCCAACTCCTGCGTTTGTTGGGTAACACCCCCCTGCAAGTGGACGTCACCTTGTTGCGGACCCTCAGCCACAACCCAAAGAACGCCGATCCCAACCACATGCTCAGTCACTACGCTCACCTTGAGCAAGTGCATGAAACTCGCTTCGATGGGCTCATCATCACGGGGGCTCCCGTTGAAAATCTACCGTTCGAATCAGTCGATTACTGGCAGGAATTGTGCGCATTCATGGACTGGGCCGACACGCATGTCGCCTCAACCCTCCATATTTGCTGGGGCGCTCAAGCAGGCCTCTACCACCGATTCGGAGTTCCTAAATATCCGTTACCAAAAAAAATGTTCGGTGTATTCGAACACAAGGTCCTCGTTCCCGAAGAACGATTGCTACGCGGCTTTGATGATCTCTTTCACGCCCCGCATTCAAGGCATACAGAAAACAGGCGCGCCGATCTGGAACGCATCCCAGAACTCCAAATTCTTGCCGAGTCGGAAGAAGCCGGAATCCACATGGCCGCCACCCGAGACGGACGGCATATTTTCCTCACGGGACATCCCGAATACGATCCGCTCACGCTGAAATCCGAGTACGACCGAGACCTTTCAAAAGGGTTTCCAATTCAAACACCGCGCCATTACTTCCCTCTTAACGACCCCTCGCGCCCCCCGGAAGTCCGTTGGCGCTCTCATGCCAATCTCCTCTTTTCGAATTGGCTAAATTACTACGTCTACCAAGTCACCTCTTTCGACTAAAACTGAAGGTGACTTGCAGACAATCATCCGCCCGAAAAACACCAATCCAATCCAATCCAATCCAATCCAATCCAATCCAATCCAATCCAATCCAATCCAATCCAATCCGCTCACCGCGAGCACTCGACGCTCAAGCAATGCGGCTTAGCGAGGTTTCGGTGCTTGGATAATAATGTTCTGCGTAAACTCAGGAATATGGTGGGAATCGTCCCCCCGTAATTCAGCCAAACAAGCCTCCACCAAAATCATGGCCTCTGGTCTCGACTTCACTTGGCTCTTATCCACGAGTTCCAACCGTTTTGTGAACGTCCTAAAGCTAAACTTCACCTTCCCCGTACTGACCAATTGCACAAAAACCGCAAGCGTGTGCGAACCAGAGTGCCCAAGCCGATCCACACTTTCACGAATCGCTTGATCCAAAGAAATCCGAGCCGGTTTAAAATCAGGATTGTTCGGATCCACAATTCCATCTGCGGGAATGATGGTCTGATCGACTAGAATTTTCTGGGAGAGTTGAGAGCTCATGCGATGACGCCAAATTTAACCGATATTCGTTTTACACGAAGGATTTGTTGCACCCAAACAGAATGAATCAGGACCCTGATTTTTAGAGCCTAACACGGTCCAACTTCCTTTTTAGCCCTAGCGACCACAGAGATGATCGCCTGCTTGTTAACAGAGTCTTCTCAGACCGCCGCCGCCTCACAAGCTGTTCAACAAAACCTCCATCCGTTGCTCCGTGTTCTCCTCAGCCAGTAACTGCCTCAAAATCGCGTGGTCCTGCATCAAGTGCGCCCCGACAACATCACAAATCGTCGAAGGATCCTCCACCCGCCGAACCCAATCAGCCATCCGCACATAAGAGTAATCCCCCATCGGCACTCTGGACTCGAGCACCATCGCCAGACGCTCCTGCCACCCCTCGAAAACTTCCAAAGAAACCGCGGGCGACACCATCGGTTCCACCCGAACAATCGGAAACGGCTTCAACTGATTCAACCCCACGATCCGCATCCGCTTCACCCCTCGGAGAACCACCTCCGAAATCCCCTCTTCCCCCTGAACCTGCGACTTCAAAGCCCCCGCAGTGACGACTGGGAAAAGCGTGCCAGCATCCGAAAAACCCCCAATCGCAAACATTCGATCCTTCTCCAAGGCATAATCCAACATCGCGACGTAGGACTCCTCGGTCATTCTGAGCGGCAAATCACATCCTGGAAAATGATAACAATCCCCCAGCACGATCAGCGGCAACGTGCTCGGAAATTCAAACGGTTCGATTTCGAAGTCATCCATGACGCGTGATCCACCCTAAACTAAAATCGTAATTTCCGAAACCAGCGATCCGCGATCTGCTCGGATTTCCATTTTTGCACCGCACCAAAGTCAAAAAAAACGCAACTTTTGGAGCGCCCCGGAGTTTGGAAGTCGGTTCCTCCACTTGCTTATCCATGAAACCAAAACCCCTCCTCTTCGCCGCCGCTTTAGCGACCGGAATAACGTCCCAATTAGCTCTTGCGGAAGATATTGGAGTTCGCATCCGCCTCGGAATTAGTGACAAGACCAATACCGTTTGGAGCGGCTCCGCTGAGGTCAACTCTGGCAAAATTGAAAGCATCACAGGCTGGCGGTTCGAATTCAGTGATGTCGTCAACGGATTATCTTGGAAGGCAGAGACTCGCTCTCTGACCGTCCGGCGTAGTAGCAACGCGAAAAAAAGGCCCAACAAAAAAGACGGGGACGAACCCATGGCCGACAACGGAGTGATCCTCCACCTCTCGGAAGTCACGGGTAATTCCATTGTGAAAGTGAAAACAGCCAAGGGAGATTTTGAATTCGCTCTAAATGAAATCCCCTATGGCAAAGTAGTTGAAAAACTAGAGGGCGCCGTCGACATCGAGCGCACCGCAGCCACAGGACCTCTCGCAACCGAGTCAACCGACGACGACTACCCTTCTCTTACCGTCCACTCAGACGGAACCATCTACACAGGATTTGTCAGCTTCACGCCCGGGATCGACCGCAATGAACGCTCCAAAGATTGGACAGAGGCTCCCAAGGAGTTTGGATCGCTCGCAAAGCTTCCCGGCGGAGACCGTGTTTGGCTGGCCATCACGAGGCCCGATGGAAAAACCGAAAAAGTCCCGGTCACAGAGGGCGGCGGCGACGTGTACAAGACCGCAGTGTCCATCGATGGGGACGGACGGGCTTGGGTGGTTTG
>CANFNA010000128.1 GCA_947448395.1 Chthoniobacteraceae bacterium | reverse complement strand
TCCAGCGCGTTGTATTTAAATTTACCAAGCGGACACGCGGTGAGGGGTATCGCGTATTTCGGATGGCTCCAATCCATCATCACTTTGAACTAAAGGGTTGGCCCGAGAATATTGTCATTGTGCGCTTTTGGATTCTCTCGTTCCTGTTCGCGCTCCTCGCACTTGCCACGCTGAAGCTTCGTTAAAGTCATGCAGATTAACCAGCCACAGATTGCAGTTCTAGGTGCCGGAACAAGCGGCATTTCGGCTGCTCGGCTGCTGATTGCTGAGGGGGCTTCCGTTTGTGTATATGACTCGGCAGAAAGGTCGGTACTTGAGCGGAGCGTTTTGGAAATAGAAAAGCTGGGAGCATCCATTCGATGTGGACCAGAGGCGCTGGGGGATGTGAGTGGTTTTTCAAAAGCAATTTTAAGTCCAGGAATTGATCCAAGCAGTCGCTTGGTTCAATGGTTTCTCTCGGCCGGGGTTACGTTGATGGGGGAACTGGAGCTGGCTTTTGAGCGCTGTAAGTGTCCCGTTGTCGCAATTACTGGAACAAACGGAAAAACAACGACGACTCAATTGATTGATTCGATGTTTAATGCCGCCGGAACGCTATCGGTTGCTTGCGGTAATATTGGTCCTGCCTTTTCGGAAAAGGTTTTGCAGAGCTCCCAACTAGCGGTGATGACGGTGGAGGTCTCTTCGTTTCAATTGGAAACAGTTCGCACGTTTAAGCCCAAAATATCTGTTTGGTTGAATTTCGCTCCGGATCACCTCGATCGATATCGTTCGATGGAGGAATACTTCGATGCAAAGTTTCGCATCTTTCAAAATGCGACCGGCGAAGATTGGGCCATTTTGAATGCCCGCGATCTGCTGCCTGAAATCCAGGCGAAGAGGCTATTTTTTAATGCTTATGGTCGGTGCGGCGACTTTGAGCTGGCGGAGGGTTCGATTTGTTTTCGAGGAAATCGGATCCTAAAAATGAGCGAAACCCGTTTGCGCGGGTCTCATAATGCCGAGAATATCATGGCGGCGTTGGGGGTTGGTTTTGCATGGGGAATTAATTGGGATAACATGCTTGGCGCGTTGTGTGACTACCGACCCCTTCCACATCGATGTGAGGTGGTTGGTGAGATTGATCGCGTTGAATACGTCAATGATTCCAAGGCGACGAACCTTGATGCCCTAGAGAAAGCGCTGGCGACTGAATCTCGGAGAGTTGTTTTGATTGCGGGTGGAAAAGACAAAGGATTTGAATTTGGATCTGTCACGGAACTGGTAGCTGAGCGTTGCCGTGGAGTTGTTTTGATTGGAGAGATGGCGGATCGAATCGAAGGAGTTTGGGGTGGGTCGGTTCGGTGTCATAAATCCTCTGATTTGGCCGCTGCCGTGTCTAAGGCTCGTGAAATTGCCGAGTCTGGAGACGTTGTTTTATTCAGTCCCGGAACCTCCTCTTTCGACATGTTTCAGAATTATGCTGACCGCGGGAATCAGTTTAAAGCCGCTGTAAAAACACTTTCCTCCCATTCGTTTCAACCAACCTAACTCCTCCAAAAAACTATGAAAAAACTGACGCTGTCGCGTCTCCGCGCTCTCGCTCCACAACCTCGTAAGAAGGGTAGTAAGCTCGCTGTAACCGCAGCCCAACGCCTTACGACTCCGCCTTACGACGATTACGACGAGGAGCCAACCACGAAGCTTTCGACGGCTTTTGTTGTCGTCCTAATCCTGCACCTCGTGGCCGTAGGCGGTATCTATTCGTTTCATGCGATTAAAAAGCATCGTAAAGATGTCGAAGTCGCAGCGACGCCGGATTTGATGTCTGCCATTAAGTCGACAGCGCCCACAGCGGCGCCGGCGGTTCCGGTGAATCCGTCGGTTGCAAAGGCTTCGGCACAGACGCAAATTGTGAAGACTCCCGCGCCTGCACCGATTTCAACTCCGGTCGTTGCTCCGAAGGCTCCGACTCCGCAGGTGCCGTCTAACAAAGCGGGAGCAATTCCGGCGGTTAATGTTGCTGCGCAACAAGTGCCTCCAGCCGCTACATTGAAGGCCACAACGAGCGCCGCGAAAGTGGAGCAGAGCGGACCGTCTGCCGTCGTTTCGCAACCAAAAGCGGGCTCGGTGAATCAACTGAGTCCTAGCGCGGGGCAGGCTGCGCAACCCAAAGCGCAGGCTGATCCGGTTGGTTCAGGAAAAACACATATGGTGCAGAAGGGGGAGAACCCCGTGAGCATCGCCAAGAAGTTGGGAGTTTCTCAGGAGGAACTTCTCAAGCTGAACGGAATTGAAGATCCGACTAAGCTGCAAATTGGTCAGGTGCTGAAGGTGCCTGTAAAGAAGGGGACACCCTGAGATTTAGGGCGTTTCTAAAAGGTTAATTCACGAGGAGTTGGAATGCACAAACGGAGTGTATTACTGCTTTTGATTGCGGTGGGTTTCCTTCTCACCATCGGCGCTGTCATGCTGGCGAGCACCGGTGAGTTTGCTCAGGATGCTCATGGCAAGCCGTACTTTTTCATTAAGAATCAGATCAAGTGGATTTTGATTGGAACTGTGGCTTGTTACGGGGTTTCTCGAGTGGATTACCACTGGTGGTTGAAACAGTGGGTATGGCTCTACTTGTTGGCTGTTGTTTTGCTAATCGGATGCTTCGTGCCGCATTTCGGGACGAAGATCAACGGGTCGCATCGGTGGATCAATCTTGGCTTTGCCATGTTTCAACCCTCAGAGCTAGGAAAGTGGACAGCCATCTGCATGCTTGCGTGGTGGTTTTCGCAAGAAGAGGGGTTGGAGAAACAGTTCCTCCGAGGTTTCGTGCTGCCGTGCGCCTGTATCGGATTTTTGATGTCTTTGATTGTGATTGAGGTGGATGTGGGTTCGACCGCTTTGATCGGTGCCACGCTCCTTATCATGATTATCGTAGCTGGTGCGCCTTGGTATCACATTGCGATGGTTGTTGCCCCTGGAATGGCATTGATTGCTGGGGCCATCGTTTTCATGCAAGAGCGGATGGGCCGATTTCTTGCCTTCATGCATCCTGAAAAATATCCGGCCGATGCTTATCAAACGCAGCAGGGTTTGATTGCCTTGGGAGCGGGTGGTTTTTCGGGGTTGGGATTAGGGAACGGGCGTCAAAAGCTTTTGTATCTGCCTTTTGCTCACACAGATTTTATCTTTCCAGTGATTGGCGAGGAGTTGGGATTGATTGGGACGCTGGCGATTATTTTGGCCTACATCCTTTTCATTTTGGGTGGCGTTTCAATAGCGGTGAAGTCTCGGGACCGTGCTGGGATGCTTTTGGGGATGGGCATGGTGATGATTATAGCGACGCAGGCTGCTGTAAATTTGGGGGTAACAACCGAGCTACTTCCCAACAAGGGTTTGCCGCTGCCCTTCATTTCATATGGAGGCTCCAATCTTCTCTTCTGCATGGCCGCCGTGGGGGTGCTCATCAATATTTATCGTCAGGGTGTGAGTGATCAGGAGGAGGAGCAATACGAGTTAATTGAAAGGGCCCAGGTCGCTGAGCGGGCGGTGGTACGTCTATAACGGTTATGCGATTTGCAATTGCAGCAGGCGGAACAGGTGGGCATTTGTTTCCCGGATTAGCGGTGGCAGAGGTGCTGCATGCCTCGGGCCATGAGGTGATGATGATGACCTCCGAAAAGCAAATTGATGCAGTTGCAACCGAGGGACGTTCGGAGTTTCGCATCGAGCGATTGTCGGGAGTTGGATTGCCGCGAGGGATTTCCCTTCAGACCGTCCGGTGTCTCGCGCAGTTTTTAAAGGGGGTGCTTCACTGTCAGGCCCTCTTCCGTGATTTTGAGCCGCATGCCGTTCTTGGGATGGGCGGCTTTACTTCAACCGCACCAATTTTAGCGGGACGTTTGCGAAACCTGCCCGTTTTTGTACACGAGTCGAATGCAATCCCTGGAAAAGCGAATCGCCTCAATTCGCGGATTGCGGGGGGGCTGCTGATTGGTCTGCGAGAATGCGCGAATCGCCTGCCCCAAGTGCCTTGCGCTTTTACGGGGACTCCGGTGCGACGTTCACTGCTTGGAGAGTTTGCGAAGGGTGAATCTCGAGAAAAATTTGGATTAGCGCCGGAGACATCTACGGTTTTGGTGATGGGAGGGAGTCAAGGTGCGCGTGGAATTAATCAGGCCATGATTGGGGCGGCGCGCAGTGCTTTTGTCGGCGAGATCCAATTCATTCATATCACGGGTGGTGCGGATGAAAGTATGGTCAGAGATGCTTATAGGTCTGCAGGAGTGAAGGCATGGGTGGGGGCCTTTCACCATGGGATGCAGGATGCATATGGAGCGAGTGATTTAGCAGTTGCTCGTTCAGGGGCGGCAAGTTTGACGGAATTAGCGCACTTTCGCATACCAGCGATCTTGATTCCGTATCCGCATGCCGCTGAGGATCATCAGACGCTTAATGCGAAGGTTTTTGAGAAGGAAGGAGCGGCTGTTTTGATGCCGGAGAGCGAAGCGACTGCAGAAAGTCTTTCGAGAGAAATGGTTGCGATATTGAAGCCTGAAATTCACGCAGCAATGTCAGAGGCATGTGCTCGATTGTCCGTGGATGATGCCGCACAGCGGGTTGCAAAAGTCCTTCTGGAGGCGGCTTCAATGGGGAACTTAAAGAAATGAGCCAGATGGATGACAGCTGCAGTGCATCAACCTTGAGTGGCCAGCTCGAGAAGGGAGGCATGCGCATTCACCTCATTGGGGTTGCAGGATCAGGCATGAGTGGCATTGCTGGTTTGTTGCTGGGAATGGGGCATTTCGTGAGTGGGTCAGATAAGGTGTCGACTGTAGAAGTGGAGCGACTGCGTGGGTTGGGGTTGGAGTTCTACAGCCCTGCGGATCCTGCTATTATTGAGCGCGCGGACTTGGTTGTGTACTCCTCAGCGATTCGTGCTGGGCATGTAGATTTTGACGCTGCGCAGAGGCTTTTAAAGCCGATGGTAAAACGTGCCGAGGCGTTGGCTGCATTGATGGCAGGAAAGCGAGGGATCGTGGTGGCTGGGATGCACGGTAAGACGACGACTTCAGCGATGGTTGCGCATGTCATGAGACACGGAAAGTTTTGCCCATCTCATTACGTGGGGGCCGAAATTCCGATTTTGGGTACGAACGCGCATTGGGAGAGTTCTGGAGAATGGTTTGTGGCGGAAGGCGACGAGAGTGATGGGACGGTTGCGCTGTACCGCACGGAGCACTCGATTGTTCTGAATATCGAAGAGGAACATCTCGATTTCTATCGGGACCTTGCAGCTATCGAGGCGGTGTTTGATCAACTTCTCGAGCACACGCGAGGCAGTGTGTTTTTTTGTGCGGACGATCTGAATGCTTCGCGAATTTGCAGGAATCATCCACGTGGGGTGTCCTACGGTGAGCAGAGTGGCTCGATGTATCGGTTTGATGACGTTCACTTGAAGGAGTTTCAGACCCATTTTCGGGTCTTGAAGGGGGATGTGTCTCTGGGGGGGGTGACTCTTAATATTCCCGGGAGACACAATGTCTTGAATGCACTTGCGGTGATTGCATTGGCGAGTGAGTTGGGGATGCCTTTTCCGATGATCGCGTCGGCGCTGGAGAGTTTTCGTGGTGCGCGTCGCCGATTTGAGATCAAGCATCGAACCGAGCGATGCATGATTGTGGACGATTACGGACATCACCCAACGGAGGTGAAGGCCACGCTAGCAGCCGTCAAGAATTGTGGACGGAAGCGGGTGTTGGTGATGTTTCAACCGCATCGATATAGTCGGACAGCGGCGCTAAGCGAGGAGTTTGGGCGGGCATTTGAAGATGCCGACTTGGTTTGGGTGAGTGATATCTATGCGGCGAGTGAGGCCCCGATTCCTGGGGTGAGTGGTGCTAGTTTGGTGGAGGAAATGCGTAGGCAGGGGCATCCTAGCGCAGAGTACGTTGGGGATCGTAGGAAAATGCTTTTAGAGGTTGGACGGAACCTGCAACCCGGGGACTGCGTGGTTTCGCTGGGAGCAGGAAATATTCACGAACAAGCGCGACAATTGGCAATCGATGTTGCGGAGTTGGAGGGATTGCAGATCGAGATGGGAGCGGGGGTGGCGCGTCTTTATGAGCCTCTTTCAAAGCACACTACGCTGCGAATTGGAGGGCCTGCTCAATATTGGCTCGAGCCTGAGACGGAGGAGGGGTTCGCGAAGATCGTGAGCTTCTGTCACCGAAAAGGGATTCCACTGCTAGTGATTGGTCGAGGATCAAACCTTCTAGTGCGTGATGGTGGAATTCGAGGTGCAGTGGTTTATCTGGGGCGCGGCGAATTTCGAAAAGTGGAGGTACGCGACGGCCATATCACCGCAGGTGCTGGCGTTCGACAAAAGGAGTTGGCCCTTGCTGCTCGCGATGCTGGGATTGGTGGATTCGAATGGTTTGAGGGGATTCCAGGAAATGTTGGTGGGGCTTTGCGGATGAATGCTGGAGCGATGGGCGGTGAAACGTTTCGTCAGGTGGTCAGCGTTCGGTATGTGGATGCCGATGGCGAATTTCATACCCGAACGCCTGCTGAGATGGATATTCGGTATCGGAGTGTGCCAACTTTGAAGGGCAACTACGCAGTGTCAGCGACGTTTTCGGGGGAGGTTTCGACCGGAGCCCAGATTGAACAGCGACTTCAAGAGTCGATTTTGAAGCGGCGTACAAGCCAGCCTAGGGAGTCGAGTGCGGGTTGTATTTTCAAAAATCCAGAGAGTATTCCCGCTGGAAAGCTGATTGAGGAGTTGGGGCTAAAAGGGGAGCGTTGTGGGGGCGCCAAAGTTTCCGAGGTGCATGGCAATTTTATCGTGAACGAGTGCAGCGCGAGCTCGAGCGATTTTATGGCTCTAATTCGAAGGGTCCAAGAGAAGGCGCTTCAGGATCGAGGGCTGCGTTTAGAAACGGAAGTTCAAGTTGTGGGTGAAGAGAAAGGATTTCATGAGTAGTCGAAACAACAGACATGTAAGCGAAATGAAAATAGCGCTGCTGATGGGAGGTCCAGGATCGGAGCGTCCTGTCTCCTTGGCGTCTGGCGCAGGGGTTGCGCGGGCTTTGCGAAGCTTGGGAGCTCAAGTGATTGAAGTGGATGTTTGCGGAGTGGAATTTGAGCTGCCAGACGGTGTGGATCTCGCGTTCAACGTGATTCACGGAACTTTTGGCGAGGACGGCACTTTGCAGCGTATTTTGGATGAGCGCGGTGTGCCTTACACGGGAGAGGGTGAGCAAGGGAGTCGCTTGGCAATTGACAAGATTGCAACAAAACAGCGGCTGCTACGTAGCGGAGTGGCTACTGCTAAGTTTGAAGTTCTGAGTGGCTCGGAGACGCCGAGCCTTCCGTTGCCCTACGTTTTGAAGGCCCCCAAAGAGGGATCGAGCGTTGGAATTTATATTGTTCGTGATGTCTCGGCAGTGGAGTCCTCTTTACGGGAGGTACGTCGTTATGGGGATCAGGTGCTGGTGGAAGAGTTTGTGGCAGGTCGCGAATTGACTGTTGGGATTCTTGGCGATCAAGCGTTGCCGGTGGTGGAGGTTCGGCCGAAGGAGGGGTTCTACAATTTCGAAAACAAGTATCCATTTTTGAATCCAAAGGCCGCGGGCGCGGACCATCTTTGCCCGGCACCTCTCGATCCTGAAGTGACAAAGCAGATTCAAGAATTGGCTTTGTCAGCACACCGCGCGCTGGGATTGGAGGTGTACTCCCGCGTGGATGTTCTTTTTTGCGAGTCCAAAGGCCCTGTTGTGCTTGAGATTAATACAATTCCAGGTATGACGGAAGCCAGTCTCCTTCCGGAGGCTGCGTCTGCTGCGGGCATCTCCTATGCGCAACTCTGCGAGCGGGTCATTGCCCTATCGCTAGCACGTCCTTGTTTCTCATGAGCTTCTTTTCTCCATCAGGCGGGAATCGTCGTGTTAAGCGCGGTGGTTCCAAGCGTTCTCAAAATTTACTCGAGGTTTCAATGCGTCCCGAAAAAGAGGGACTTCAGAAGCTTCGTCGTCGTGTGTTTGTGGGATTCAAGGTGGTGCTGGTTGCTTCATGTGTTGGGGCTGTTGTGTTCTGGGGTCGCACGGCACTGAACCATTTGATTTGGGAGAATCCTGCGTATGCAGTATCCGATATCCGAGTGAGCACGGACGGCATGCTGACTCGTGCGCAGGTTTTGGAGCTTCTCGACTTTCAGGAAGGGCGGAACATTTTCAGCGTTGATGTCGCAAAGATGCGGGTAACACTCGACAGCCTGCCTCAAGTCGATCGGGCGGAGGTGCGTCGTTCCTTGCCGGATCGCGTGGATATCAAAATCATGGAGCGTCAGCCAATTGCTTGGGTGGCAGCATCGACGGATGCGGAGTTGAGCACGACTGGAAACGCTTTTTTGGTAGATGCTCGCGGGTTTGTTCTGCGCACTCGTAAAGTGCTTCCCGAGCACCGCACGCTACCGCTGATTATCGGAGTGAACATGGAAGATATTGCGCCTGGACAACGTTTGCCATCTGCCGAGTCGCAGGCTGCAGTGGAGTTGTTGCGATTGAGTGCAGACGAACCGCGATGGAGCCCGCGAGTGGTTGATGTGAGCAAGGGCTATTGTCTTGTTGTGACTGATCAGCAGAAGGCTCGAGTGACGTTCGGCTTTGATGCTTTAGAGGATCAAATGAGTCGTTTGAGACAATTAATTGAGTACGTGGAGCCGCTGCAAAAAGAGCTTCAAACGGTAAACCTCATGTTGGAGCGAAATATTCCAGTGACTTTTGTTGCGAGCGCACCGAATTCGAATTCCCCCGATAGCAAAGGG
>CANFNA010000127.1 GCA_947448395.1 Chthoniobacteraceae bacterium | reverse complement strand
TGCAAAACATGGAGAGTTTTTGACGGACATCCTGTTCGATGGGGTGTTCGGTCCTGCAGATGAGGACTTGGGGATGCAGTCCGATTTCTCGGAGTTTCGCGATGGATTGTTGAGAAGGTTTTGTTTTCAGTTCGCCGGCCGCTTTGATGTAGGGGACGAGTGTGACGTGCATGATGACGACGTTGCGCGGGCCGACTTCGAGAACGAACTGGCGGATGGCCTCGAGGAAGGGAAGACCTTCGATATCACCGGTGGTTCCTCCGATTTCGGTGATGAGAATGTCGCAGGGTTGCTCTTCCGAAAGGGATCGTAGACGGGCCTTGATCTCATCGGTAACATGCGGAATCACCTGTACGGTATTTCCGAGATAATCGCCGCGGCGCTCACGGGCGAGGACCGTTTCGTAGATTTGTCCGGAAGTGGTGCTGTTGGAGCGCGTGAGGACCGAGCTGGTAAAGCGCTCGTAATGGCCCAGATCCAAGTCTGTTTCGGCACCGTCATCGAGAACGTAAACCTCTCCATGTTGGAACGGGTTCATCGTTCCGGGGTCTACGTTCAGATAGGGATCAAATTTTTGAAGCACCACCTTTAGCCCCCGGTTTTCGAGCAGGGTTCCGAGCGAGGCTGCGGCGAGACCTTTTCCAAGGGAGGAAACGACTCCGCCAGTGACAAAAATATACTTCATGGGTGGTTATAAGACAGGGTTGGGCGGCGTCTAATCAAGTAGCCAATGAGCGCGGATGCTTGAATTCGCGCTTTGCGCTGGGAGGAGCCTCCCCTCAGCGGTGTGTGGAGCGCTGAAAGAGCAGTTGTTCTGCGATTTGAACATCTGCCGGCGTATCAACTCCAACAGAGCGATGTTTGGTCAACACTACACGGATCTGGGCGCCATTTTCGAGGGCACGGAGTTGTTCAAGCGATTCTGCCACTTCCAGCTTGCCGGGTTTCCAGCGGACGAATTGGAGGAGAAATTTTCGGCTGTATCCGTAAATTCCCAAATGGCGGAGGTAAGTAAAGGGGCTTCCATCTCGGACCATGGGGATGCAACTCCTTGAAAAGTAGAGGGCGTCTGAGTTTCGGTTGAGAACGACTTTAACGATATCGGGGGCGGCGGGGTTTTCTCCTGAGGTGAAAGGGGTTGCCGCAGTAATCATCTCTAGGGAGGGCTCTTTGGAGAGTGATTTTGCCAATTTGGAGATTAAAAGAGGGTCAATCAAAGGTTCGTCACCTTGGACATTGATGAGATGGCTGACTCCCTGCAGGCGCTTAGCGACTTCGGCGCACCGATCCGTTCCGGAAACACATTTTGGAGAGGTGAGCGCTACTTCGGCGCCGAAACCAAAGGCACACTCGGCGATGCGCATGTCATCCGTTGCTACAATGACGGAGTGGATGCCTTTTGCACGCATCGAGCGTTCCCATACGTGTTGGAGCAGTGGTTTTCCGGCGATGAGGTGGAGCGGTTTGCCTGGAAAACGGGTGGACCCCCAGCGGGCTGGGATGAGAACGGTGACTTTGGACATAGCGCAATTGGCTATGAAAGAAAGAGCCTGCGGCGAGTGGCCGCCATCCCAAAGTCAGAAGGATTTCGATAATTTTTGGGAGTTTCCACGTCGCATTTGGAAAGGAACGCTTTCCACGATGGAGTAAATAATCTCACGAAACGGGCCGGGACCTTGTTCGAGGGTAGCGACGATCTTTTCGATAGTCGGAAGGTCGTAATATTCCATCCCTCGTCCTAAGGCATAGATAAGGAGTTTCTCGGTGATGCAGGTGTAAAAGTCGTGGCGGCGGCTTGCTGCAAGGACCTGAGATAGTTCGCGTGTGTTCGCAAAGGTTTCTCCGGTGATTAATTTGCCTGAGGTATCCGAGGTCGAATTTTTTTGAATCATTCCGAGCGCGTTGAATTCTTCCAAAGCGAGTCCGATAGGATCCATGCGTGCATGGCAGGAGGCACACAGGGGTTTTGATCGATGAAGCTCCATTAACTCTCTCATGCTGAGGGAATGGCCTTTATTATTTCCCGCGGTTTCAAGCGGGGGAATGTTTGGTGGTGGGGGAGGCGGCGGTGTGCCGAGGAGGTTTTCGAGAACAAACTGGCCCCGCTTGACCGGTGAAGTGCGAGTGGGGTTGGAGGTCACGACTAGGAAGCTGCCGTGGGTGAGAATTCCGCCGCGGGAAGACTCGGGCGGCAGTTCTACTTTGCGCATGTCTTTTCCCTTCACGTCTGGGATTTCGTAGAACTTGGCGAGGCTCTCATTGAGGAAGGTGTACTGAGCGGTGAGAAGTTCGAGGGCGGGGAGATTTTCGCGTACGAGGTGCTGGAAAAGAAGTTCGGTTTCCATCCGCATGGCTTGCCGGACGGGGCCGCTGAAAACTTTGTAAGATGCATCAAAATCTCGATTCTTAAGAATCGCGGGAGGTTGCACTGGAGTGGTTTCTACGTCGCGGGTTTGTAGCCACTGCCCGACGAAGCTGGAGACGAACTGCGGGAATCGCCAGTCTTGGATCATGCGATCTACCTGTTGGCGGAGTTTATTGCGGAGTTCCCCCTTAGCGGCCAGAGAACGCAATTCCTCATCAGGCAGGGTATTCCAGAGAAAATACGAAAGGCGTGAGGCGAGGGCGAATTCATCCAAGGGCTGGATCTTGGAAGGGTCATCTGGTTGCGGTTGTAGTTCGGTCCTGAAAAGGAAACGCGGGGAACTGAGAATGGCGGTGAAAGCGTGGCTTAACGAATTTTCAAAGCTCGGATTCGGTTCTGTTTCTGCCTGACGGAAAATAGCCAGGAGACGATCTAGGATTTGAGCTTCTACCGGCCTGCGAAATGATCGTTCAGCGAAGCGCTCAATGGTCCATTTGGCCAATGCTTCCCGCTGGTCGGCTATTTTTGGGTGAGGTCCATAGGGAATGAGGCGTTGTAAATTATTTGGAGTTGGGGAGCGCAGGGAGGTTTCAACGATGGACTGAGCCGCCTCCAAGTATTTCTCAAGCAATAGGGGGGAGACACTGAGTACGTCTCCGATGGTGTCGAACCCATACCCGGAATCGTCTGTGGGGAATTGGTCTAAAACTGCAAAATCGATGCCGGTCAGATCTCTCACTGTGTTGCGGTACTCCGATCGGTTGAGTCTTCGGATGGTAACGCGGCCGGGATCTGGCTTTTCGGGGTCGAGTTTGAAAACGGATCGTTCAATCCAGTGTTTTAGTGCCTTGGTTTGTTCTTCGGAGGGCTTGGGTTTGTCGGCAGGGGGCATGAGCGAGCCGTCCAAGTTTTTCCATACGGATAACCACAGAGGAAATTCCGCATCATCCCCTTTGGGAGCCATTCCGGTTGACGCTTTTGGCTCGAGGGAGACACCTCCTTTTTTTGAACCGTCTCCGTGACAGTCAAAACAGAACTCTTGAAGCACGGGCAGGATATCCCTCTGAAAATCCGGGGGGGTGATTGCCCCGAATCCGCTGAGGTTTAAAAAAAGGGCAAACCAGAGGAGTGGAAGGCCCGAGAAAACCCCGCTTTGAAATCGTTTGATGAGACCTTGGGGGGAGCACTTCATGGAATCTTGTGAGCGTGGAGATGTTGCGGATCTAAGTGGGAGTCAAAACTGGTCAATGAGGGCCAAAGCGCTTCAAAGCGTAAATTCTTAGGATCCAAATCTCCAACTTCGACGCTTTTCCCCCTTGGAGGAAAGTTTTTGCCGGTGGTTTAATTTCCTCATGCTTCCTCGCCATCCCCGTTCCAGTCTTCTGTTGTTTGTATGCCTCTTGCTGAACTCCGGATATTTCTCCTTTGCTGCCAACGAGTGGCCGGAGTTTAGGGGCCCCAGCGCAGATGGGCATGCCCTCTCGAAAGCGCTTCCCTTAGAGATGGGTGAAGGACGGAATGTTATTTGGAAGACCCTGATTCATGGCAAGGGATGGTCGTCCCCCGTGATTTCGGGGGGGAAAGTCTGGCTGACTACCTCCAAGGAGGACGGCACAGAGCTGTCGGTGGTTTGCCTGGAGCGGGGGAGTGGGCAAATTTTGCAAGATGAGGTGCTTTTCCGAGTTTCTAACCCCCAGTTTTGTCACAAATTCAACAGTTACGCCTCGCCCACCCCAGTGATTTCTGGAGGCAGGGTATTTGTTTCTTTCGGATCTCCGGGGATTGCCTGTTTGGATGAAGTGACGGGGAAAAAGCTTTGGGAGAGGACCGATTTTGTGTGCAATCATTACCGAGGGGCCGGTTCGTCGCCTATTGTGTGGAAAAATTTGCTCATCCAAAATTTCGATGGAAGCGATGCACAGTTTGTTGTGGCCTTAGATATCGCCTCTGGGAAGACGGTCTGGAGGACAGAGCGATCTGTGGATTTTCAAGATTTGGACGCGGAGGGTAAGCCGGCAGGGGAGGGAGATTATCGAAAGGCTTTCGCGACGCCGACGGTAGTGGATTGGGAGGGAAAGCCTCTGTTGATTAGTAGCGGAGCCAAGGCGCACTATGCGTATGATCCTGCGACTGGGGGGGAGGTTTGGAGGGTTGAGGAACGTGGTCAGCACAGCGCCTCGACTCGACCTTTGGTGGCTGACGGGACGGTTTTCATTCAGACGGGCTTTGGAAAACCGCAGTTGTTGGCGGTGAAACTAGGTGGGGTCGGTGTTTTGGAGGAGAGCCAAGTGCAGTGGAGACTAAAGAAAGGGGTGCCGAGCAAGCCGAGTATGATTTTGCACGAGGGACTCCTCTTCATGGTGGACGATTCCGGCATTGGAAATTGTGTGAAAGCAAGCAGTGGCGATGTGGTGTGGACCCAGCGCATTGGGGGAAATTTCTCTGCCTCACCTCTGTATGCCAATGGGCGGATTTATATCTTTAACGAGGAGGGAAAGGTGGTGGTGATTGCGGCGGAATCTGAGTTCAAGGTTTTGGCTGAAGGTAAATTTGAGGATGGATTTATGGCGTCTCCGGCGGTGGCGGGAGATGACTTGTTTTTGCGGACAAAAACGGCGTTATATCGGGTGGGATCTAGTGGGGTAGGAAAGTAGTTTTTCTGGGGCGGGATGGCGTGATTGGGGGAACGGGATAGAGCGTGGCTTTGGGTGCTTTTGAGGCTTTGGGCCAAGATCTCCGGAGGGCGTCTCATCTCCCAAGTGGTATTCCTTATTCAGGAACAGGGATTATCCGACCCCTCTCAAGGCCTTCTGTTTCGGAGCAGATACAGAGGCGTGCTGCGGCGGGCCTAGCCTTCCGGACGTGGAGTTGCGGGGCGAACGGGCTGCATAGAGGCATAGAGAATAAAAAATATGAAACTAGAGGAATGGACGGAACCGGTTGCGGGCATGGGAAGGGCGGTGCGGCGTGGGGCTTCTCACGCTTGGGAAGTGACTCGGGACAGAGCGGAGGACGCTCTTTACGACGGGGAGCGGATGGTGCGCCGCAACCCGGTCTCGAGTCTTTTGGGCAGTTGGGGTTTTGGGGTTGTTCTTGGGCTGGCGTTGGGTTTGGTGCTTCGGCAGAAGGAGTCGAGGCCCCCGTCGTTATCCTCCAAGTGGTTTAAGGCCATGGGGTGCGGGAAGGCTGCTGAGTGAATGGTTTTTGGTGTCTGCTCTGGCGATCTAAGTTTCAAAATTCCGGGGGAGGGGAGGGTTGGCGGGCGGGTTCTATGTGATTGATGATGGCCCGTGGGGCGGGGTCAGTTGCATGAAGGCACAGACTCTGCCCCTTGCAGGCGCTTGCGATGGACGTGTGTTCGGGATTCAGTTTCTGGAAATGAAAGTGGTTCGAGCCAAAGTGGGGTGACGCGAAGTGGCGCTTTGTTTTTTTGTGTATATTCACCACACTGCCTTTTTACCGAAAACTCCATGAATCCTGTCTGCAACACTACCGTCCTTGAAGCTCTCCAGTGGCGCTACGCCACCAAGCAATTTGATCCCGCGCGGCGCATATCGGAGGCGGACTGGGCGGTCTTAATTCAGTCTATGGTTTTGGCTCCATCCTCGTTTGGTCTGCAGCCATGGCGTTTTTTGGTGGTTGAGAGTCCTGAAGTGAGGAAGCAGTTGCCTGCGATGTCTTGGGGACAAAACCAACCGGTGGACGCTTCTCATTACGTCGTTTTTGCCGTTAGAAAAGGGCTGTCGGTTGCGGACGTGGATCGGTTTGTGGATCGGATTGCGGAGGTGAGGAGTGTGAGCCGGGAGTCCTTGGAGGGCTACCGAGGATTCATGCTGAACACTCAGAAAGCGGCTTCGGAGCAGGGATGGCTGGATGCTTGGTCGGCGCGTCAGGTTTACATTGCGCTGGGACAAGTCATGGCTGTTGCGGCCTTGATGGGGATTGATACGTGTCCTCTGGAGGGGATTGACGCGGCCAAATACGACGAACTGCTCGGGCTGAAAGAGAGCGGGTACTCTGCATTGTGCGGGTTGGCTTTAGGTTATCGTTCCAAGGAGGATCGCCACGCAGATTTAGCGAAGGTCAGATTTGCGGTTGATGAGGTGGTGAAACACGTCTGAGGCCGGGGTGCGATTGAGGATCGGATAATCGGATAGACCGGTGGGGATCTTCTTTATGGGGTTGTTTTTGATTGGTTTCATCCGATCTGACTTCTGGTGAGATGCGATGCAGAGGGGAGGGTGGCGGGTGCGTCTTGATTGACAGTCTGGGGCGAGTGCCTTAAGGCCCTCGAGCAGGCTCGGTTTTTTTAGGAGCCGAGTGAAGCGAAGCCCTTGTTTGTTTTTCAGATGCAACCAATTCACACCTTTAATGTCGTTCCGAAGCTTCCTCAGGTTTTGGAGCCCCTCCGTGAGATCGCGTATAACCTTTGGTGGTCTTGGCAGCCCGATGCTCGGCGCTTGTTCCGGCACTTGGATCCGGAGCTATGGCACAAAGTAATTCACAGTCCTTTGCGGATGCTCCAACTTTGCCGTCAGGCGCGTTTACGGGAGGTTGCTGCGAACGAAGACTTTGTGCGGGAGATGAAGGGGGTGCACCAGCGGTTGATAGAATATTTGTCGGACGATAACACTTGGGGGAAGGAGCGGCAGAAGGGCGCTTCAGGGGTGAAGGGACCGGTTGCTTATTTTTCGGCGGAGTTTGGGTTCCATGAATCGGTTCCGAATTACTCTGGAGGACTTGGGATTCTTTCCGGGGATCACTGCAAGTCGGCGAGTGATTTGGACATTCCGTTTGTTGCTTTTACGCTGCTTTATCGGCACGGATATTTTAGGCAGCAGATTGGGAAGGATGGGTTTCAGGAGAGTGTGCAGCTGAATCAAAACTTCAGTTTTCTGCCGCTCGTGGAGGTTCTCGACGAGGAGGGGAAGCCGGTGATTGTTTCCGTTGGGATTTTGGGGCGTGACGTTCGGGTGAAGGTCTGGAGGCTTCAGGTGGGCCGGATTGCGCTGTTTTTACTCGATACAGATATTTCGGAAAATTCGGAGGAGGATCGACTGATCACCGCCCAGTTGTATGGAGGAGACGAGGAAATGCGGATTCGTCAGGAGATCGTTCTTGGAATCGGCGGGGTGCATGCCCTGAACGCAATGGGCATTCGACCTTCAGTTTATCACATGAATGAAGGTCATGCGGCGTTTCTTTCATTGGAGTTACTTCGCCGGCGGGTGGAAGAAACGAAGATGGATTTTTATTCCGCCCTTCAGGTCGTGGCTTCGGGTAATATTTTCACCACGCATACGCCGGTGCCGGCTGGAAATGATGCGTTCCCGATTGACTTAATGCGGCGTTACTTTGGGGATTATCCGAGCAAGGTTGGGATCGATTTTGAGACGTTTTTGAGTTTTGGTCAGACGAGGAAGGACCCGACGGAGCGGTTTTCGATGACGATTTTGGCCTTAAGGACAAGTCGTCACGCCAATGGGGTGAGTGCGTTGCATGGGAGTGTGTCGCGTGGGTTGTGGAAGGATGTGTGGGCGGGGGTCCCTGAGGATGAGGTTCCCATTACAAGCATTACCAACGGGGTTCATACGCGGACTTGGATGGCGCCTGAATTCGCTGCCTTATACGACAAGCATTTGCCGGGATGGGAAGGGCGTTTGACGGATGTGGATTACTGGCGCGGCGTTTACGACATCCCAGACGAATCGATCTGGTCGGTGCATCAGGAATTGAAGTTGCGGTTGATTCATTTTGTGCGGGAGCGAGTTCGGATTCAGCGGGAGCGACTAGGGGAGTCTCCAGAGAAGCAAAGGGCCGCAAGTCGATTGCTAAATCCCGAGGTTCTCACGATTGGTTTTGCTCGTCGGTTTGCGACTTACAAGCGGGCGACGCTGCTCTTCTCGGATCCGGAGCGATTAATTCGTTTGATGGATAACACAGAGCGGCCGGTGCAATTCGTATTTGCAGGGAAGGCGCATCCGAAGGACGAGCCCGGGAAGCGGTTTATCCAAGAGGTTTACAAGTTCACGCGGATGCCTGAATTTGAAAACCGCATCGTTTTCATTGAGGACTACGACACGTACGTTGGGCGCCGGATGTATCAAGGGGTTGATCTTTGGTTGAATAATCCGTTGCGTCCATTGGAAGCGAGTGGGACGAGTGGGATGAAGCTGCCCCCGAACGGAGGGCTCAATTTATCTGTTTTGGACGGATGGTGGTGTGAGGCGTTTGCTCAGAATCAGAAGGCGGGTTGGGCGATTGGTCGCGAGATTGCGGAGGGATCTGTGGAGTTTCAGAATGAGGTAGATGTGGCCAGTCTGTTTCACATTCTCGAAACTCAAGTGGTTCCTCTGTACTACGCCAAACCGGATGGTCGCTTACCTTTGGCTTGGATCCAGTTGATGCGGGAATCGATTCGATCGATCACTCCCGTTTTCAATACGCATCGGA
>CANFNA010000126.1 GCA_947448395.1 Chthoniobacteraceae bacterium | reverse complement strand
TCTTCCGATCTCCCTGTTGAATGGCGATGTGAACGACCTCATGCGGCCCACAAACATCGCCCGCAGCGAAGATATGGGGTTGCGATGTTTGCTGCGTGGTTTTCACAGAGCAGCGCCCGTCAAGGAGGTCAACGCCTGCTTCTTCAATGCCGAGACCTTCCAACATGGGACGGCGCCCGAGGGCATACAGGATCTCCTGAGCTGCAACGCTTTGAGAATGTCCCAATTGCTCAAAGTGAACGTGTTTCAGTTGGCCTTCTGTTTCGAAGCGCTGGAGGTGAACGTTGGTTTGGATCTGAACTCCCTGTTTTGCTAACCCGGATTGGACCGCATCCGAGACATCCTGATCCATGTCCGTGAGCACTTGGTTGGAGCGCTGAAGCAGCGTCACTTTTGACCCGAGGCCGGAGTAGAAAGTGGCGGCTTCCAGAGCGATGGCACCACCTCCGAGGACCACGATGGAGCTAGGGATCGATTCGCTCGAAAGCATGGCGTCACTGTCGAGGCAGCCAGTTTCCGCGAGGCCCTCGAAATGGGCCATTTCGATGCGGGAACCTGTTGCAATAAGGGACGTGCGCGCGCGGAGGTGAATGACTTGAGCGGTTTCGGTTTGAGTGACTTCCAATGTATGGGAATCAAGAAATCGGGCTTTCCCTCGAAAGAAAGAGAAGCGGCCCGAGGCGAGTTGGTCCCGCCTGTAGGAGGCAAAATCTTCCACAAGGGCGCGTTTTCTGGACTGCATCGCGCGGGCATTCACCCCTCGGTACTCCGCGTTTACAGCAAACGCTTCGCTATTTCGAACGGCTGCAGCGCGACTCGATGTAGCGAGTAAGGCCTTACTTGGCATGCACCCACGAAGGATGCACAGGCCGCCGACTTCCCGTCCTCCCTCAATGACTGCCGTTTTGAGTCCGAGACGGGAGGCTGTTGAAGCGGCTGCGTATCCCGCGCTTCCGCCGCCAATCACAACGAAATCGTATTCTTGCATGGGATCAGGCAGGAATGCGTGAGCGCGTGTGGGGTGGACGGGGGAAGGTTCCGCGATTAAAGGATCTGGGACTGGATGATCTGAAGGAGGTCACAGATTCGAATGCGCTCCTGAGTCATGGAATCGCGGTGTCGGAGTGTGACGGTGTCCTGTTTTTCGGGGCCGTTTTCGCCGATGGTATCGAAATCGATGGTGACGCAGAATGGGGTGCCTGCCTCGTCTTGGCGGCGATAGCGGCGGCCGATGGCACCTCCGTCATCGTAGAAGACGTTCATGTGAGGGCGGAGGAGATCGCGGATCTCAAGAGCCTTTTTGACGAGTTCAGGTTTGTTTTTGAGGAGAGGAAAAATGCCAACCTTGATGGGGGCGACCCGAGGACTGAATCGGAGGACGGTACGGACTTCTTTTTGTCCCTTGTCGTCCGCGACTTCCTCTTCTTCAAAGGCCTCGCAGATGAGGGCGAGGATGAGTCGGTCAACGCCTGCGGAGGGTTCGATCACATGAGGGACGTATTTTGAATTCGCCTCTTGGTCGAAGTACTCCATGGATTTTCCGGAGAATTGTTGATGTTGGGAGAGGTCGAAGTTTCCGCGCGCTGCAATGCCTTCGAGTTCCTGAGTTCCGAAGGGGAATTTGTAGAGGATATCAACGGTAGCACGGGCGTAATGGGCGAGTTCTTCGGGTTTCTGCCAATATTCCTCGAGGGAGGATCGTTTGAGGCCAATACTTGCGTACCAGCGGAAACGTTCTTCGACCCAATACTTGTGCCAGACCTCCCAACCCCAGTCTCCTTTGGGTTCGGAGGGGGAAGGATCGTTTTCTAGAGAGGCGACCTTTCCGTGTTGAGCGGAAACGACTTCGTCCGGTTTGATAAAGAACTCGAGTTCCATTTGTTCGAACTCGCGTGAGCGGAAGGTGAAATTGCGCGGGGTGACTTCGTTGCGGAACGCCTTTCCAATTTGGCAGATGCCGAAGGGAACCTTTACGCGGCTGGTTTCAAGGACGTTCTTAAATTGAACAAAGATGGCCTGTGCTGTTTCGGGTCGGAGATAAGCGATGTCATCCTCGGTAGCGGCTGGGCCGACGTACGTTTTGAACATGAGGTTGAACGGACGTGGTTCCGTCAGCTCGCCACCGCAGTGTGGGCACGGGGTGGAGAGAGGCCCCTCGGATGCGCTCGTACAAAGAATTTGAAGGACGGATTGGGTGGAAGATGCCTCGGAAGAGCGGGCCGCGAGATTCGCTAGAACGGCTTCCGGGTCCTTGATGAGCGCCAAGTTAGGGACGACTTTGGCTCCCTTACCCTTCGCCCACTTGAGGAGGCCGTCTACGTCTGGCTTTCCCTCGGGGCAGAGGTTGCGGAGGGACTCGGCCCAAGAGACGGTCTCTAGCATTTCCCAGACTTGGTCTGAGCGGACGAGTTTTTTACAAGCCCGGCAGGTGCTCATTGGGTCGCTGAAGGTGTCGACGTGACCGGAGGCCTTCCAGATTTGAGGGTGCATGATGATGGTTGCTTCCAAGCCGACGATATCGTCGCGGAGGCGGGTCATGCTTTTCCACCAGAGTTCTTTAACATTCCGTTTTAGTTCTGCTCCGAGAGGGCCGTAATCCCAAAAACCGTTCAAACCCCCGTAGATTTCGCTGGATTGAAAGATCAGGCCGCGTCGTTTGCACAGGCTGACGATTTTTTCCATTCGGGTGACGGAGGCTTGGGTAGACATAAGGTGCAGAGGGTAATGTTTTGGTGGGAGGGAGGGAGAGAAAAATGAGGGTCCCAAGCCGAGACTGTAATGGTAGACGGAGCCGAGACTGAGGCTCGGTTTTAGTGTCGATCGTGTCCTTGGGTCTTGGATTTACGGCGCGCGCGTCTCGATGCGATCCGGGTGTAAGCTTTGATCCGACGGAGCCATCGGCGTGCCCATGCGAACTCGATAGCAAGGATGCCGAGGCCGGCTGGGATCACAAGAATCGCCGGCCCCGGAGTGACGATCATGACGACCCCGATGAGTACTACCGTGGAGCCTATGACCGTGATTGCGATTCGTTTTGCGAAGCGGAGGGCGGGGGTTTTGGGCTGAAAACTGTAAGTTTCGGGCTGAAGCCAGCGGCGCCAGGCGGGTTTGGAGGGGGTGTGGCGCATCCCTTAATTTACAAGGAGAGGAAGTTTTGGAGGATTTTTTTCCCTTCGAGCGTCAGGATGGATTCTGGATGAAATTGGACTCCATGGATGGGAAAGGTTTTGTGCCTGAGCCCCATGATTTCGTTTTCGGCCGTACGCGCACTGATTTCGAGACAGTCTGGGAGAGATTCGAGACGGACGATGAGGGAGTGGTAGCGGGTTGCATCGAAAGGGTTTGGAAGATCCTGAAAAATTCCTTTTCCATCGTGGAGGATGGGAGAGGTTTTCCCGTGCATCAGTCTTCCGGCACGGACGACTTCGCCGCCGAAAACGTGGCCCATGCATTGGTGGCCGAGGCAGACGCCAAACACCGGAAGGCGTGGACCAAAGGTTCGGATGACGTCATTGGAGATGCCAGCTTCATTTGGGGAGCAAGGGCCTGGAGAGACGCAGATGCGTTCGGGATGGAGGGCCTCAATTTCGGCGAGGGAGATCTCGTCGTTGCGTTTGACGAGCAGATCGGCACCGAGTTCGCCGAAGTACTGGACCAAATTGTAGGTGAAAGAGTCGTAGTTATCGATGACCAGCAACATAGGGTTGAGAAAGGTCAGGGGTTGAGAGGAGTGACGGAGCGTGCGCGCGCGATGGCCGCCATCATGCCCATGGCTTTATTAACGCACTCTTGATGTTCCCCTTCCGGGGTCGAATCGGCGACGACTCCGGCGCCGGTTTGAACGTAGGCACGGCCATTTTTGAGAACAACAGTGCGGAGGGCGATGCAGGAGTCCGTGTTGCCATCGAACCCGAAGTAACCGATGGCGCCGGCATAGACGCCTCGTTTGTGTTTTTCGAGTTGTCCGAGGATCTGCATGGCGCGGACTTTTGGGGATCCGCTCACGGTGCCTGCGGGGAAGGTGGCCCGCATGATGTCGAAGGCATTGCAGTTGTCGCGCAATTCTCCGGTGACGTGAGAGACGATGTGCATGACGTGGCTGTATCGCTCAATAGTCATGAAGTCGGTGACGGTGACAGTGCCGAATTTTGCGATGCGACCGACGTCATTTCTTGCCAGATCTACGAGCATCAGATGTTCCGCCCGTTCCTTTGGATCGGCGAGCAAGGCGGTCGCGTTTGCAAGGTCTTCCTCCGGTGTTGAACCGCGTCTTTTTGTTCCTGCGATGGGCCTGATTTCGACTCGTCCATTGGTCGCACGCACATGGACCTCTGGAGAAGAGCCGACTAAGGCGAACTGGCTGCCGAACTTGAGGCAGAACATGTACGGCGAGGGGTTTACGTCCCGGAGGGTGCGGTAGAGGGTGAGAGGATCTCCCGAGTACTCGGTTTCGAAGCGTTGCGAGGGAACAATTTGGAAGATGTCGCCGGCGTGAATGTACTCATGGCTGTCGCGCACCATTTGGAGGTATTCCTCGCGCGAGGTGTTACTTTGAGCCTCGGCTGGGGCGATTGCAGTCGTCGGGACTGGGAGTTGGGGCAGGGCCGCAGGTTTTGCGAGCCTTGCGAAGATCTCGCGAACGGTTTCGCTGGCGCTCTGGTAGACCGTTTCGGCTTGGGCTGAGTCGGGCACGTGGGCGTTCACTAAAACCCGCAGGCGTTTGGTCAGGTGGTCGAAAATGAGTACGGTGTCGCTGAGGAAAAAAACGGCATCGGGAAGGTCCAGTGGGTCCGGTTGTGGGGCGCCCACCGACGGTTCAAAAAAGCGTACTGCGTTGTAGGTGAGAAACCCGACGGCACCTCCGGTGAAGGTGGGGCCTGCGGCATCTTCAAGTCCGGGGACTTTGACCCAACGATAGGTAGACATGAGGGCCTCCACTTCTGCGAGTGGATCGGTGGAGGATTCGAAGGAGCGGCTGTGGCCGTTTTCGGTGATTCGGATGGAGTGTCCGCGACTTTCCAAGAGGAGTCTAGGACGGGATCCGACGAAGGAGTAACGGCCTGCCTTGTCGCTTTTCTCAGCGGACTCGAGGAGAAAACAAGTGCCTCCGTCGTCCAGCTTTTGAAAGGCGGAAACGGGGGTTTCGACATCTGCAAGAACCTCGGCCCAGACGGGGATGAGGTTGCCTTGGGAGGCGAGGGAGCGGAAAGTCTCGAGGGAAGGCGAAAGGGGCAGCATGGCCTGAACAGGCTAGGATTTTTGGGCGTAGGTGTGTTCTGGATTAAACACGGGAGTTTCGCGAACGGGAAGCGGGGTTCCTGCACGATCGATTTCCTGAAAAAAACAAGATTGGTGGCCGGTATGGCAGGCGCCCCCGATTTGTTCGACTTCGAAGAGAAGCGTGTCTTGATCGCAGTCGATGGAGAAGCGGACGACTTTTTGGGTGTGCCCGCTCGTTTCTCCTTTGAGCCAGTATTTTTGGCGGGAGCGGCTCCAGTAGTGCATTAAGCCGGTTTCAAGGGTGGTTTGTAGGGATGTCGCATTCATCCAAGCCATCATGAGTACGCGTCGAGAGGCTGAGTCCTGGACAATCGCAGGAACGAGGCCGTCTGAATTATATTTTGGAGAGAGATTCATGGGATGGAGGAGTGAAAGGGGCGGGGTGGCGGTGGGGAGTTGAAAATGAAAAGGTGGGGAGTTGAAAATAAAAAACCCGGGGCAGTTTACATGCTCCGGGCTTTGACGATGCAGGCATGCAGCGCGAGGATCAGCAGGGATCCGAGGCCCGGGAAATCGGGAGGCGCCAATGCATGGGATCAAGGTTCATCCCTAAAAAGATAGGGTGGGTGAGGCTCAGGAGCAAGGATTGCGTCCACCTTCAGGGGTGCGGCGGGGGATGGAGGGTGGTTGGCGGTTTTTGGGTAAATCAATACGCCCGAGCTCTACATGATTGGGGATGTGTCGCTAAGGGGAAGGATTGCGGACCGGAAAGGCCACGAAGCTCTGATCTGCATCAGGTTTGAACCGTTTGGCATAGCGATTCGGTTTAGGAGTTCGCCGGCAATCTTTTGGGACGAATTGGATAGGGGGATGGCAACTTCCCCTTTGGTAGTGATCAAGGAGAGTTTATTGGGATGAAAAAGATGAAGGGCGATGGGGAGAACGGAACTCAGACCGGCAAGAGCCCCTTGAACCTCGTCTGTTTTTTGAAGTTGGGTACGAAGATAGGCGGTACTGAGTCCGGTAAATTTTGCTCCCGAACCAATGACTGGGGCTGTTCGCAGACCGATCGTCATTCGAGCGATGTCGTGGCTGCGAGCCACCAATTCTTGAACTTTCCCCCACGGATCGATGGCTTCGGGTTTTGAGGTCACGTCAACGACGGGCTTCGTGCTCATGGTGTTAATGCATAGTATTTTATAGATAATTGGATGCGGTGGATAGTCTCGAATAAGCGCATTGACTGAGGGCCGAAAGCAGTCCGAGGTTGCCTAGTGTGGCTTTTACGATTTTGTTGGGAGCCATGAGCCGCTTTTTCAGCTTCTTGGCGAAGCTCTTTGATCCTCCGGCGACTAAGTTTGAGGACATTGTTTTTGAGCGTCTCGATGGAGACGCCGAGGTCCCGATTGTCTCGCAACCGCCCAGAGGGATGCAGATTTCTCTGCAGGAGTTGGTTCCGCGAGTATCCGAGTCGTGGATTCGGAGTGGAGGGTGGTCGTTGGAGCAGATGATTGTCTTACCTCCGGAATCTTTCATGGAGGGCAGCCCAGAGCGGCCGATGGTAGTTTCGCTTCGTTTTTTGGCGGCACTCTATCCTGAGATTTTCAAAGACCCAGGGCTGGGGGTTCCGGATCCTGGGGTGGATGTTCCCATGCAGTTTCTCCGAGAAACGAGTGAGGAGTCTCTGGTGATTCCGGTTCCTGCCGAGGTTTTGACTGAGTCCGCGCTTGAGGGGGATGCGTTTCGCGATTGGGAGGAGGATCAGGTCGGTCCTGCGCAAAGAAAGGCGGAAGCCCGGGAGGCTGCCGCCGCGTTGCGCGGCGTTCGCTTGCCTCGATCCGAGTCGGGGGAGCGAGAGTTGGCATTTGAGTCTACTTTGGATGCTCAATCGCAGGGTGCGCCGTCCTCGGCATTTGCTTCGTCACTTGCGGTTTCTGCACCTGCCCCTGCGCCTGCACCGACATCGAATCGACTCCGGAAGATTTTGGAGGCCTATGCAGAAGGGTTGCCGGCATCGGCTCAAGTCGGAGAAACAGGGGAGAGAAAGATGGACCACGCTGTTGTGGGCGGTTTGGACTCTGCTGTCTCCAAGCGGATTGGTTCTGTGGGGGCCGCGCGAGTTGAGGAGTTTGATCCTGTGCTCGCGAAGTCCGGACCAACGACGGCAGTCGGGGGAATGGGTGGGTACCAGATGCGGTTTGAGGAGCTTGGATTATCGCTTTCGCGGTTTTCGGAGGTGAAGGGATTTGCGTTTTGGCAAGGTGGGCAATCTGCACACACAGGGGATCTTGGATTTGATTTGGAATTGGCGCCGCTCCGGATGCGGTTGGAGCGGCTTTTAGAGGGAGCGGTGCAAGTCCAAGGTGCGCAGGATGGTTTTTCGAGCGTTACTTTTCATCATGCCCGTGGAGGGATGTCAGTGTTTGGAAGTGGGTCATCGCTGGTCGCGGTTGCGCACCAGCATGAAGGATTGCCCAGCCATCTTCGGGCATGGATGTGCGGATGGGTTTCGCAGCCCTTGAGGGGTTAAGGAATAGGAGCCCAAAAAAGGGTCGTTTTCGATCGTGTATTAGTGACGCAAGGGTCTCACGATTCGTGAATGCAAAAACGAGTTTGGCTTGTTACGGGCTGTTCTACGGGCTTTGGGCGTGCTCTTGCGGAGGCGATCCTGAAGCGCGGAGAGCATTTGATGGCAACCGCCCGCAGCAGTGAATCGATTGGAGACCTTGCGCTTCGGTTTCCGGAGCAATGCCGAGTCCGATCGCTTGATGTGACGAACGCTTCGCAGATTGCAGCCGCGATCGAAGGGGTGATTTCGGAGTTTGGGCGTTTAGACGTACTCGTCAATAATGCTGGGTATGGATTGATTGGCTCGCTGGAGGCGAGTTCTGCGGAACAGATTGAACGCAACTTTGCAGTGAACTGTTTTGGCCCGCTCCATCTCATCCAAGCAGCACTTCCCATTTTTCGGCGGCAAAAAACCGGACACGTTGTGAATATCAGTGCTGCAGCCGCTATATCAAATTATGCGGGATTTGGAATTTATGGGGCAGCAAAATGTGCGCTTGAAGGCTATAGTGAGGCGCTTGCATTGGAGGGACGTGCATTTGGACTAAAAGTCACCATCGTCCAACCCGGCCCCTTCCGAACGGACTTTATTTCACGCTCGTTGGACCGCGTGGAATCGGAGATTCCAGATTATGCAGGCTCCGCAGGAAAGTTTGCGGCGTTCCTTTCGACGATAGATCGAAAGCAGCCTGGAAACCCTGAATTAGCCGCATTAGCGATTCTATCAGCGGTTGATGCGGAGCGTTCGCCGTTGCGATTGGTGCTTGGGAAGTACGCGCTTGAGAAAACGCGCCGCAATTGGGTGCAAAGGGAAGGAGAGCTAAAGCAGTGGGAGAATGTCACGCTCTCGGCTGACGGCCCTGCGTGATGCGTCATTGATTGAGCAAAGCGATACTGACCATGGATTCGTGCCCCGTGAACGTCTCTGAAACTGCTGCCAAGGAAGCGGCGGAAGTGAGGCGTGCAGTTTACTGCGGTCTAAAAAGACAGAGCACGCCGTGTTCGATGAGGGACGCTGCGGCTTCCTTTTTTAGGTTGCTGGAGAGTGAGCCGAATGGGC
>CANFNA010000125.1 GCA_947448395.1 Chthoniobacteraceae bacterium | reverse complement strand
CTTTGGGTTCCTCCTTGTACGATTCGATTATATTTTGCAGCAGCTGCGACAAGTTGGCTGCCTTCCCAAAGAGTGTGGGAAACGGGCTTTTCCACGTAGATATCCTTGCCGGCTTGCATGCCCCAGATCGCCGCCAGCGTGTGCCAGTGGTTTGGGGTGGCAATCATGACGGCGTCGATATCCTTGTTTTCGAAAAGCCTACGCAGATCTGTGTACGTTTCCACGGATTGGCCGTGAGCTGATTGGAGAGCTTCGAAGGAAGTTTTCCCAGCGGCAACGCGCTTCGGATCGACATCGCAGAGGGCGACTAAGCGGGCCGTTCCGCTGGTGAGCGCATCTTTGAAAAGCCCCATGCCACGTCCCCCAGCTCCAATTCCAGCGATGCGGATGGTGGAGTTTGCGCCTTGAGCGCGCAGATAGGACTTAGCGGGTAGGCTGGTTGCGGCTGCCGCCAAGGTGAGGTTGCGAAGGAACGAGCGACGGTTGTTCATAGGGGTGATGAATGGAACGATTTTGGGGTACGAGCAGATGACCCGAAGGCGGGCCATAACTTTGACGAATATTAAGCTTACAAATTGCGATTACGAGCAGGCTTGCTGCAGAGTTTTTGGGAGGGATGATGCGCTTCTCTATGAGTTCTATCACCACCATGCTCACTCACCCGGGAGGGGCACACAAAGACGAGTTTTTAGCCTGCTGCGTTTTGTTGGCGAAGCACCCAGTTCCGATTGTCCGTCGCGAGCCCTCGGACGCGGACCTCTGTAATCCTTCTACTTGCGTGATTGACGTTGGACATGAGCATGATCCGGAGCTTCATAATTTTGACCATCATCAACTACCGAGAGATCACCCACCGACGTGTTCCTTGTCTTTGGTCCTCCAGCATCTTGGATTGTATGAGGATGCCAAGCAGTTCTGTGACTGGCTGGAAGTGGTGGAGTGGTTCGACTGCCGTGGTCCAATCGATACTGCACGCTGGCTCGGAGTGCCGCCTGAGGTTTGCAATAAACTCATTTCACCGGTCGATGTGACTCTCCTCCGAAGATTTGGTGCTTCGAATGAATTGCTGCCGGGAGATCCGATTTGGGAAGTTATGAGGATGATCGGAGAAGACTTGGTTGGTTATGTGGAAGGGTTGAAGGATCGATTGGAGTACTTGGACGCGCATGCTCAGGTTTGGTCGATCATGATGGCCGGACGTTCCGGAAAGATCCTTTTTCTGCCTCGAACTGAGCCGCCTCTCGAAGACCCGTCGATGGCCCTTGAGCGTTACATTGAAAGGATTGGTCTGTCATCAGAGGTCGTAGGAATTGTGAGTCCTGACAGACGGGGACGCGGCTATGGACTTTCGCGGTATCGCGACTGTCAGCGGCTAAACTTTACAAAAATATCGGAGTGTTCTGATGTGCATTTTGCCCATGCCCGCGGATTCGTTGCGAAGACTTCGGCTGAAGACGAGGGTCGATTACGTGAGTTAATCCGGCTTTCTGCGGAATCTCAGGACACGTGAAAACGGACCGCTCTGAAACGGTCTCGGTCTAAACGAACATCTCTATTCTGCTAACCAAGACAGCCTGACCGCTCAGCAGTGTCCTTTCTCCTTTTAGGATCGCACGGACAACGCCCCCTCTATCGCTTACTTGGAATGCTGTGAAATCGGATTTTCCTAATTTCGGACTCCAGTAGGGAGCGAGAGCGCAATGAGCGGATCCTGTCACGGGATCCTCGTTGACTCCGGATGCGGGTGCGAAGTAACGCGAGACAAAATCAAATTCGGTGGAATTGGCTCGGCTGGTTACGATGATGCCTTGCACTGGCAGGGCACTCAGCTTTGTGAAGTTAGGTTTTAGCGAGCGAACGTGTTCCTCGCTCTCAAGCTCGACCAGCCATTTCAATCCGGCAGTGCCGGTTAATCCGGCTGTGCCCGCGAATAAGGGGAACGCACCGAGTCCCTCTAGGAGGCTGGAGGGAGCCTCTGCTGCAAGAACGGGGAGTGTAGGAAAATCCATCTCGATCCAGTTTCCGGCGAGACGGCAGGTGAGCCATCCGCTGAGCGTTTGAAAACGCGCGGGTTGATGAGGTTCAAGAGCGCCTGTTTTCCAAAGGGTAAATGCCGTTGCGAGCGTAGCATGGCCGCAGAGCTTCACCTCGACGCGGGGAGTAAACCAGCGGAGCGAAAACCCGCCTTCCACGGGGAAAGAAAAGGCAGTTTCCGAGAGGTTAATCTCTCGAGCCATTGATTGCATGCGTGCGTCTGAAATCGGTTCTTCAAGAATGCATACGGCGGCTGGATTTCCATGGAATGGGTCTGACGTAAAGGCGTCGACAACGTGAAGAATACAGCTCATTTAAGTTTTTTTCGGCTCCCTCGAACGGTTTTTCCCATGACCCATTGGCTGGTGACCATGGTGGCAATGGGCTTGAGTGGAACGCCCTGCTGTCCATTGTGGATCATCGAAACTAAAAGGTCGACAGCAGCCTCCCCAACAAGGTCGTTCTGCTGATCCATTCCAGCCCAATGCGGCCGCTGAGCACGCCATTCGTACTGAATCAGGCCGATGTCTCGCGGTGGTTTCCGGTTGCACATGGAGAGCCATCGCTCCACCTCATGGTAGAGGGTGAAAAGCACATCGGGTTTTGTGGATTCAAGCCAATCTTTAAAACAGGTTAAGTCTTGGCGCGCTTGCTCGATTTTGGTGAACGGGGGCAGCGGAGATTGATCGCCGCGAAGGCGTTGCTCTCCTATCAAAAATCCGGCGGTGAAACGGCCGTCGATGAGCGAGTCGATGACAGGATCCAATATGAGAGCTGGACGTCGATATCCGAGCTCCCACGCCTTTTCGTAGGCTTGCAGTGCGAGGCTGTATTGGTCCGAGCCCGCGAACGATAGGCCTGGATTTCGTGTGCGCACACCGGTGACGACCGCCGGGAATTCATCCCAGACCGGACGCATGCGCTCTGGGAGTTGGTTTGTTTTGAGGAGTCCAACGACGATCGCCCCGCGAATACCGCGAGCGCGAAGAATGGAGATGAGGCGTTTTGGGCTAATGGCTGGATCGTGTAGCCAAAACTCATCCAAGCCGTACCCCAATTTCTCCGCGCGCCTTTTTGCGCCCTCGACGTAAACCGGAACGGTGGGGTGTTTGCGCAGAGCCTCGCGGTCCTCGTTCGCATTGAGAAGGGCGAGCGTTGCCTCGAATCTGGCCGCTCCAGTTCTACGTAATTCTGCCATGAGGCAGCCGACAACAGCGTTGCGCTTGTAGCCCACGGAGTCCGCGGCGGCCTCGACATCAAGTCGGGTTCGTTCGGAGATTCTTGGGCTTCCGCGGAGAGCAAGACTGACGGTGTTTTTGGAGACGCCGGCGGCTTCGGCGACTCGCGACATGGAGGGGCGCTGCATACTCCCAGATATTACTGTCATACAAAAGCGGGGTGGGCAACTTTCGATCTCTCCGCTAACAGTTTAATGCGGGCCATCCAAGCGGGCGGCCTCGTTCCTTAACCCCAACTAACATGAGCTATTTCCCTGAAATTCCTGTGATTCGTTACGAAGGACCTTCCAGCGACAATCCGCTGGCCTTTCGCCACTATAACGCCACCGAAAAGGTGGGTCAAAAAACCATGGCTGAGCATCTGCGTTTTGGCGCTGCTTATTGGCACGTGATGCGCAACGGGTTATCTGACCCCTTCGGGGCTCCAACGGCATTAATGCCCTGGGATGACGGAGGAGATTCTTTGGCGAACGCGCTGAACCGCGTGCCTGTGTTTTTCGAATTTTTAGAAAAATCAACCATCCCGTTTTACTGCTTTCACGACCGGGATGTGGCACCTGAGGGCGCGACTTTGGCGGAGACGCACAAGAATCTTGAGAAGGTTGTAGCGGCTTTGGAAGTGCACCAGAAGAACACGGGCAAGAAACTGCTCTGGGGAACCGCTTGTTTGTTTGCACATCCCCGGTACGCGCAAGGAGCAGCCACTTCGCCCAGCGCGGATGTCTTTGCTTATGCTGCTTCTCAGGTAAAGCACGCTATTGAGGCCACGCACCATCTGGGAGGAGAAGGTTACGTTTTTTGGGGAGGGCGCGAAGGATATGCAACGCTCCTGAACACCAACATGAAGCGCGAGCTCGATCATCTCGCGACGCTCCTGCATTTGGCTGTGGATCACGCAAAGAAGATTGGTTTCAAGGGGCAGTTCTACATTGAGCCAAAACCCCGCGAGCCCTCGACGCACCAGTATGATTCAGATGCGGCTGCGTGCCTCAACTTCCTCCGCGAATACGGGCTTTTGGATACTTTTAAGCTCAATCTCGAGACCAATCATGCCACTCTCGCAGGTCACTCGATGGAGCATGAGATGGAGGTGGCCATTGCTGCAAATGCACTGGGTTCGGTGGATGCAAACCGTGGAGATACCTTACTGGGATGGGATACCGATCAGTTTCCAAGCGACCTATATCTCACCACAAACATCATGCTGCGCATTCTCAAAATGGGTGGCTTAACGACTGGGGGCCTAAACTTTGATGCTAAGCGTCGTCGTGAGTCTCATGAAACCTCGGATCTGTTTCATGCGCACATTGGCGGGATGGACGCGTTCGCCTATGGACTCAAGGCGGCTCACCGCATTCTCGAAAGCGGAAAGCTGAACAAGTTCGTGGCGGACCGTTACTCCAGTTACGATTCTGGGATCGGTGCAAAGATCGATTCGCGCTCGGTATCTTTGGATGAACTGGATGCCTACGCGCTCGGAATTAAGCCTCCGGTCCTGCAGAGCGGGCGCCAGGAGATGCTTGAGAATCTCTTCAATGCCCAAATCTTCGGGTAATCCGAGTTAAGATTCATTCGAGGTTTTGCGAAACGGCCGGAGAGATTCTCTGGCCGTTTTTGCGTCTGGTTCCTGAGCGGTCCTTTGCCTAAGGCTTATGCGAAAGGGCCCTCCACTCGCATCATCGCTCTCTAACCCTCATGAAAATGGCCGCTCTTTTTCCGAAACTCCTTCTGATCTCGATTCTAGTGCTAGCAGCGATGGTCGCGGAGGCGGCAAATCCCTCGCGGCCAAACATCGTACTGATCCTCGCAGATGATCTTGGATATGGCGATGTGGGCTGCTTTGGCGCAAAAGACATCCGAACGCCGTGCCTCGATCGGATGGCGAAAGAAGGCAAGCGCCTCACCAGCTTTTACGTCGCACAGCCTGTCTGCACGGCATCGCGGGCGGCTTTGCTTACAGGCTGCTATTCAAACAGAGTCAGCATGGTCGGGGCTTTGAACCACACTAGTCTCACGGGAATTCATGAGGATGAGAAACTCTTGTGCAGTCTACTGAGCGATCACGGCTACGCGACGGGATCCTTTGGTAAATGGCATCTCGGGCAACAGTCGACTTTTTGGGCCCTGAACCGAGGGTTCACGGAGGTGAGTGGCCTTCCTTACTCCAATGATAACGGGCCTTTGCATCCGGTAATTCGTGGAATTCCACCGCTGCCATGGAGAGAAGGCGAAAGCGTTTCTGAACTCGATCCGGACCAAAGCCAGTTTACGCGCAGAATTACCGATCGCGCGGTCAGTTTCATCGAAAAGCACCGTCAGGAGCCGTTCTTTTTGTACGTCCCGCATGTCATGCCGCATGTGCCAATTTTTCCTTCGGCTGCTTTTAAGGGCAAAAGCCAGCGGGGAACTTATGGAGATGTGGTGGAGGAGTTGGACGCGTCGGTGGGGGAGATTTTGGAGGCGCTCAAGAGGAATGGGATCGATGAAAACACCATGGTCATTTTCACCTCTGATAATGGCCCCTTTCTCTCGTATGGCGAACATGCCGGCAGCGCTGGGCCATTCCGTGGGGGGAAACTGACGACCTTTGAAGGTGGCGTGCGGATGCCGTTTATTATCCGGTGGCCCGGAAAGATTCCGGCGGGGAGTGTTGATGAATCGATTTTTACGGCGATGGATCTTTACCCGACGCTTGCGAGTTTTTGTCAGGCAAAACTTCCGAGTGTAAAAATGGATGGGATGGATTTGGGCGATCGCCTGCTGGGCAAAAAAGAATCTCCGCGGCGGGAGGCATTTTGGTATTACTCGGGAGAGGAGTTGCAGGCAGTGCGCGTTGGAAAATGGAAGCTGCATCTGCCTCACGATTATCTGGAAGTTGCGGGAACACCGGGGAAGGGGGGGAAACCTTCCAACTATGAGAACATGAAGCCGCTCGCGATTGAGGAGTCTGGAATTAGGGGGATTGCGAGTCGTCATGGGTATCGGGTTGAGCCGCTTCCGTTGTCGTTGTACGATCTCGATTCGGATCCGGGCGAATGCGTGAACAGGGCCGCAGATTATCCGAATGAGGTGGACGCTCTGATGGCGGAGGTGAGGAATGCGCGCATGGATTTGGGGGATGCACTGATCGGGGTGCGAGGCTCAGGAGTGCGTCCGGTGGGAGACGTGCGCCCGAGGTTGGAGCCTGGGGTGAAAAGAATCGCTGATTTAGAGTATGCGAAGCGCACGACGGGGCCATTGCGGTTGGATTTGTATCTTCCGGAAAAAGCAATTGCGGGTGGCGTTCCGGTGGTGGTGTGGATCCATGGGGGTGGCTGGCTTTTTGGGAGTAAGGAAGAGTATTGTGTTTTGCCATGGTTGGCGGCCGAGGGTATTGGGGTCGCCAGCATCAATTATCGGTTGTTGCACGAGGCTCGTTGGCCCGCGCAGTTAGAGGATTGCCGCGAGGCGATTGCGTGGCTGCGGACACATGCGGGAGATTACGGTTTGGATGCCGCGAAGGTCGCCGTGGCAGGGGGCTCGGCTGGAGGGCATCTCGCGGCGATACTAGGAACACCGCAGCCTTCCGAGCGAGCGATTCCGAGAGTGACTGGAGTCATCGATTTTTTTGGGCCGTCGGATTTACTCTCTTTGCCGTCAAACGTGCCAAGGGCAGGTCGCACTGACGCGCAGTTGGCTCGAACCAACGGGGCTCGATTGGTCGGGGGCATCGTGAGGGATCACGTTGAGGTGGCCAAGGATGCGAGCGCATTTCATCGGGTTTCAGCGGAAGCGGCGCCATTTTTGATTTTTCATGGGGCCAAGGATCCTCTGGTGCCTTTGGAGCAGAGTGAGCGCTTGCATGAAGCGTTAACGAAGGCGGGGGTGCTCAGTGAGTTGGTTGTGTTGCCGGAGGCAGCGCACGGAGGATGGCCTTTTGATACGGATGCGATGCGGGAGAAGATGCGGTCTTTTTTGCGGAGGGGTTTTGGGGAGTCGGTGAGTGTTCAGTGAGTTGGAAGGACGGGGTTGCCGGGCTGAATTTGAGTGCTAGATTCAGACAAGGAGCGGAAAGCTTAGGAGGCTTTCGGATTGGGTTCTTAGATCTGCTAGATTGTGAATATTAAGCCCTTCATTTTGCTGCTGGTGCTACTTTTTCAGACATTTTCTGGAATGGCCCGTGTGTCTTTGATTGAGAATGAGGCGGGAGGATGTTGCGGAGTGAGGGATGGGGTAGATCATTTTTTACGCAGCGAGTGCGGGGGAAGTGGAGGAGTGGATGACGGGTTTGATGCTGAAATGTATCGGGGTGTGTGTGGATGCATGTGTCAGGAAGGGGAGGGCTCACAGGGGGGGCCGCAAGACGCAGTTCCTGCGGTTGGTGCTTATCGGTTTGAGATCGATGCTGAGCGTTTATGGAAGGAATGGAGGGGGGGCGCGGAATTATGGAGATTGCGGGATGAACGACGTGCATTTTTGGATGCCCGTTCTTCCGGTGGAAGCCAGAGGCGGCTGGGGCAATGGATCCCGATCCACGGGGAGTCTGGACGAGAGAGGATCTGTGTTTTACAGATCTGAGAACTGAGGAACGGTGGGGCTCCTTGGGGCCGACCACTTGCTTTTACGCTGCGGGTGTTGCGAGATTTGGACTAGTCCTTTTTGGCTCTGATACTCGGAACTCAATAGGGATTGGAGAGGGCGTTGGAGAGTTGGCCGCAGAAAAAGACGGGCTTTGGCGGCGATGATTGCGATTCGCGCCGGCTTCGTTTCGCCGCGCGAATTGTGTTTGGAGAGGCCGAAGGTCTCTGAATTGAGCGACGCATAAACGGCCCGCTTGACGAGGTCATTGCGGTGCTTCCCTGACTGATAACTCAAATTGATATGAAAACTTGCCTGTTCAAAATTTATGTTCTTTTAGCGTTTTTCATCGGCCCAGTGTTTGGGTCCGCCGCGCCGATGCACGGGCACTCAAGCGCTGTGACCTCAGCTTCACGCTTGGAGGGAGAGCGTGCTATCAAACGCACTGGGAGAATGGTGGAGTACGATTTGGAGATTTCCGAACAGAGCGTTGCGCCCGCTGGTCGGCGCATTCGTGCCCTGACCATCAATGGGGGAATACCGGGGCCCACCCTGCGGTTTCATGAGGGAGATTGGGCGGTGATTCGAGTGCATAACCGGTTGGCACACGACGAGACCTCATTGCACTGGCACGGACTTTTGGTGCCGAACGATCAAGACGGCGTGCCGCACCTCACTACCCCCCCGATTTTGGCGGGTACGACTTTTACCTATGAGTTTCCGGTGAGGCAGATAGGGACGTATTGGTTTCATTCGCACACAGGGTTGCAGGAACAGCAGGCGGTGTATGGCTCGATTGTGATCGAGCCTCGGGCTGGGGAATCCGAATTCTCGGATGTGGATGAGGTTGTGGTTTTGAGCGATTGGACGAATGAGCGTCCCGAGGAGGTGTTGCGGACGCTAAAGCGAGGTTCGAATTGGTATGGAATACAAAAGGGAACTGCGCAGTCGTGGTTGGGTGCTTTGAAGGTGGGCGCTTTAGGGGAGTATTTACGCAGGGAAAAGACACGCATGCCCCCAATGGATGTGTCCGATGT
>CANFNA010000124.1 GCA_947448395.1 Chthoniobacteraceae bacterium | reverse complement strand
ATGCCCTGAAGGGAACCCCAATGCTGCCATGGGCCCTTAGGCTCCTCGGAACCAAAGTCGGCAAAGGGGCGTGGATTAATACCACCGATTTGACAGAGTTTGACTGTGTCCGAATTGGAGATTTCGCCGAGCTAAATGCTCACAGTGGCCCGCAAACGCATCTCTTTGAAGACAGGATCATGCGCATAGGCCACGTCGAAATCGGGGACTATTCTACCATCGGCGTCCGCTCCACGGTCCTCTATGACGCCTCAGTTGGATCACACTGTTTACTCGGCCCTTTGACCCTCGTGGCAAAAGGGGAACATCTTCCGAGAAATACCGCCTGGGAAGGCTCTCCAGCCTCCCCAAAAAGCTCAGACTTAGCCAAATGATTTGGCACGCCGGCCTTCCCAACGCCGCCCCTTTTTCCATTCACCAATGGCCGGTCCATATTCCGTGCCCGCATCCGGAGGGCTGCAAAGTTGTCGTGATTGAAATTCAAAGAGTCCTTCGAAATTCAGACGGTCGAAAATCGGTTCGCGGCGTTTTAACCGATGTCTTGCGGCACTGGATACAGCATCCTCCAACCATTCGCGAAACTCCAACCGGTCCCGCCATTCTCCAGCGCGTCGATGGCGCACCAATCTTCGCGTCGATTGCCTATGCTAAGAATGCTGCCTGGCTTGCCTTATCCGTAGGAGAGCGTGTCGGAATTGACGCCGTTGCGATGGATCCCTTCGACGGCTGGCAGGATCTAGAAAGCCTCTATCTTCGAAATACCCATTCAACCAGCGACCCCGAAGCGGCCAATCAGCCCGCATTCCAAGCCTTCGCCCTGCGTTGGGCCATTTTCGAAGCTCAACTGAAGTGCCTTGGGCTTCCCATTGCGGAACACATGCCGCGCCTGAGCCCTCGTGTCAGCGCTTTTACCCGCGGAGAGACTGCAATGGCAGTCGCAACAGCGAACCTCTAGGCACTTCGCCACCCATTCAAAACGCTGGCCAAGAGGACGCTCAAGACAAACGGTTGAGAACCTCAGGGAGCTCTGCAAGCTGCATGATAAACGCGTCAGCACCCGACTTTACGCGTTCCCGCACTGCGTATCCACCAAAGCCAATCACCCAATCCACATCTCCTTTCACTTCCAGATCACTCGCACCATCCCCGACCATCACCGAGCGATTCACTCCCAACTCGGATCGTAAACGCCGCGCTACCTCGTTCTTCCCCTTGGAACGCGCGGTCGGACTCTTGGCCTCCTCAAACCCGCAATAGTGCCCGCTAGAATCAAACAGCAAACTCACCGCTTCTACTCGCGCAATTCCCAAAAAATCGGCCAAGGGAACAATCGCTTGGGTAAAACCACCACTGACAATTACGACCTCCCATCCCGACGCCTTTAGTTCCGAAACAGTTCTCCGCGCCGTTGGTTCAACCGCGGAAATATACTTCCCTCCAATGGCCAACAATTCGCTCTGAGTCGGACGGATCAATTCCAGACGCCGACTAAAGATCGCTTCCATCGCAATCCCACCCTCCATCGCGTCGCGGGTCATTTGCTCAACAGCTGCGAAAGTCTCCGCCCCCCGCAACCGGGCAAGTTCATCGATCCCCTCGATGGCGCTTAAAGTCGAATCGCAATCTATCAGAACTAACTTCTTCATCTAAAGGGCCTGAGACTAGTCACATCCACATCCCGAATTGTTACAGCACTCCCCGGCAAAATCATCTGCTACCGGCACACGCCCCACTTCAAACATCTTGGAAAGCTGTCGGTAGATAGAAGACTGAATCATTTGGACTTCTTCTTGTGCCTCAAGAAAATCCTTTGCCACTGGGTTCCCGATGAACTCAACGCGCTGAGACTCGAACATCGAAACCTCTTCCGGCGTAAGCTCCAATCCGGACGCCTGTTTCTGCTGCAACAACTGGCTTAGATCATTCAGCGACTGAAAGCGAAACTTCAAACTCTCATCCTCCATAAAAGTGGAAAGTTTCCGATGTAGATCACGAAACCCTTCTTGTTGAACTATCACTCCACAAAGTTCCAATGTTTTGGCCTCAATATTAGATAGCACGTCACTTTTCATATAAGATGTTTGATTCAGCAAAAGGCTCGCTGTGGCTTAGAAGATTCCCGAAGACTCAACTTAATGCAAGACAAGCCAAACTATAAAACAGCAGCATTACGTACAAAAACTGTAAAAAAGCCCGCAGCCGGCTGATTGCCTATAGCTGCGGGCTCCTAGTTTGCTCTCAGTTATAAACTCGAGAAGCGTACTTACCGATTACTTTTTAAGCGTCACCGTCGGCCAAGGACCTTTTCCACCCAACGTGAAGGTCTGGGGATGCGCATGAACAAATCCTTTAACCACGCCAAAATCCAACTTAAGCTTCCGCACGTTAATCGTGTGATCAGCTGCGTTTTCCAGAAGGTCCTTCAATTCCTGCAAGGAAACCACGCGAGTGTTCCCACCGCGACCAGAGCGCGCTTTGCTTGCCCTTGGAGCCTTCCCTGTAATCCGTTCAATTTCGGCATCCAGATCATCCAACTGCTTCTTCAAGCTATCACGGCGCGCATGCAACTCATGCACGGCAGCCCGCTCTAACTGCGCAATCTCCGCACGGAGAGCGTTAATACGATCAAGATTTTGTGTTGATTCTGACATATGTGCATCCGATTAGCGGGCCCTATTCAATATGGCAAGCGCCTTTCGACTATCTGCCGGTATAAAATCATTTTATTCCCTCTACCCTTTTTGGTCTCCTTCTATCCTTCCCTCAGAATTCAAGCCCGCAGACTGTCTCTTTAACCGCGCCTCCTCATAAGAGGGACTCCCATTATAATAGGCTGTCTGGGTGCTTAATCCCTTCGAAAGACAATCCGGACACAATCGCATTTCTGGATTTTCTTTTTCGGTCTCTTCATGAAGCAGAAAAAGCACATGGCAAAAGTCGTGCAAGCAATTCACAAACCTTCCAGTAGAACGGCCAGAATGAGCACAACTCCCTATCTGCACCAATCCCTCAGGAACGCGGACGGTCATCCGCTTATCAAACACAAAACACTCTCCAAGCCAGTGTTCATTCCCGAACTGTTCTTGATAAGTCACAATCCCCCCTTGGAGCTGCGAAACATTCTGGAATCCCTTGCTCCGAAACAAAGCCGAAGCCTTCTCACAACGAATGCCTCCGGTGCAGTACATTAACACCCGCTTCTCTTTTAAATGCGACAATCGCTCCACGTACTGTGGCAAATCCCGGAAGTACTCGATATCGCACTCAATCGCGTTCTTAAATTTTCCCGCTGCCGATTCATACCGGTTCCGAACATCAATAAGCACCACCTCCGGGTCATTCTCGATGACCTCTTTCCATTCCTCCGGCGTTAACTGATTTTCCAAATCCGGTTTTAATGGAATCCCCGCATTTAGAGTCACGATTTCTGAGCGTACGCGGATGAAAAGCTTTTCAAACGTATCCACCCTCCCCTCGCTGATCTTAAACTGCATGTCGCTGAAACGCGGATCGTTTTGCATCGCCTGCACGTAGGATTCCACCCCAGAACGCTCCCCGCTCAAAGTCCCGTTCAAACCTTCCTCAGCGACCAAAATTCGCCCCTTTAACCCCAGCGAAGTGCAAAGCGCACGATGCTCAGCCACAAATCGCTCAGGATTTTCAATGGGCACGTATTTGTAGTATAAAAGAACCGGATACTCAAAGTGCATACCCTCCATTAAACTGCCTGCCGCGGTCTCTTGCAACCGAGCGCAGCAGACCACGGAGGTTTCCTAAAAGGTTTCCTCGTTGCTCACTTTGTTTTTCCGTCTGCCGCGCATGTTTCAAATCCGTTACTCTGAAGATCTTCCCATCCATGCTCGGCGTGCCGAAATCCTCCACGCCCTTCGATACCATCAAGTCTTGATTTTAGCCGGCGAAACCGGCTCCGGAAAAACCACCCAAATCCCCAAAATGTGTCTCGAGGCAGGCCTCGCAGAAACCGGACGCATCGGATGCACCCAACCTCGACGCGTCGCCGCATTAAGCGTTTCGCGGCGCGTTGCCGAAGAACTCGGCGTGACTTGGGGCCGGGAGGTCGGATGCAAAATGCGCTTTCAGGACGACAGCAACCGCGACACTAAAATCAAGTTCATGACGGACGGAATTCTGCTCGCAGAAATCCAATCAGATCCTCTACTACGAGCCTATTCCACGCTCATCCTCGACGAGGCCCATGAGCGCTCTCTGAATATCGACTTTCTCCTCGGATACCTTCAGTCACTCCTCCTGAAGAGACCGGACTTAAAACTCATCATCACCTCCGCCACTATTGATACGGCCTCGTTCTCAGAGGCTTTTGGCGGAGCCCCCATCATTCAAGTTTCGGGCCGACTTTGGCCGGTGGAAATCCGTTATTCCCCGCCGGAATCTTTTTTTAATTCCCCAGATTCCCGAGACGACTTGGACGCTCCTTCGCATGTGATGGCGGCCGTTCTCGCCACCCAAAACGCACTTCGCGAGTCCCAGCAAGGCGATGTTCTCATCTTCATGCCCACAGAGCGCGAAATTCGCGAAACGATAGAGCTTTTGGAAAACTCACTCGGCTCTCGGATTGAGGTTCTGGGCCTCTTCGGCCGCATGGCTTCGGTTGACCAACAGCTCATCTTTTCTCCGGGACCGCTCAGACGAGTCATTGTCGCAACCAACATTGCCGAAACCTCCATCACCCTTCCGCGGATTCGTTACGTGATCGACACCGGCCTCGCCCGCGTCAGCCGTTACAACCCACGGACCCGCACCAAACGACTTCCAGTCGAGCCCGTAGCTCAAAGCAGCGGAAACCAACGCGCCGGTCGTGCAGGTCGGGTGCAGGACGGCATCTGCATCCGCTTGTATTCCGAGGAAGATTTTCAGAAACGAGCACCCTTCTCCCAGCCAGAGATTCAGCGCGCCAATCTCGCAGAAGTCATTTTGCGAATGAAAGCCTTCCGATTGGGCGAGATTGAGACCTTCCCCTTCTTAAACCCGCCTCAGTCTGCCTCGATCCGAGCGGGATATCGACTCCTCCACGAACTCGGAGCATTAGATGAAACCAACCAACTTACTCGCTTAGGCGCGGAATTGGCACGACTGCCCGTCGATCCCACTTTGGGACGAATGCTGCTCCAAGCGCGTTCGGAGAATGCCCTTCCAGAAACGCTGGTCATCGCTGCCGCCCTGAGTATTCCCGACCCCAGAGAAAGACCCGAGGACCAACGCGAGGCCGCAGAGCAAGCACAGAGCCAATTCGCAGATCCCGACTCCGACTTTTTAACTCTGCTCAACCTGTGGAACGCATCACCCCTCTCTCAGGGACGCCCTTCCGCCAATGCTCTTCGCCGTTTCTGCAAAGCCCATTTCCTCTCTTTCGTGCGGATGCGCGAATGGCGAGACATCCACGAGCAACTCGCCGATGCAGTGCGAGAGATTCCAGCGAATTCAACACCTCAAAGAGCGCATCCCGCCTCCCGAAAGTCCCCGCGCCAATCCCCTCAAGCTCCGGCTCGCCAGAACCAAGGACAGTCTCAAGAGGGAAGTACCCAGGAGGGAGCATCCTACACATCCATTCATCGATCGGTACTCGCTGGATTTCCAAGCCAACTCGCGCAGAAATCCGAGCGTAATATCTACAAGGCAGCTGGGAGCCGCCAAGTTACTCTGTTTCCGGGGTCTTCCCTGTACGAAAGACGAGATAAAAAGCACCGACCAAAAAACGCGCCCGCAAAGCCACCCGAAAAGTCACGGCAACCGGAGTGGATCGTCGCCGGCGAAATCGTGGAAACCTCCCAACTGTTTGCTAGAATGGCGGCGGGGATCCGCCCCGACTGGATTCTCGAACTTGCCCCTCATCTTTGCCAGTTCAGATACCTCGCCCCACATTGGAGTTCCAAGGCCCAAAGGGTCCTCGTCTCTGAACGCGTCTTCGTCCTCGGACTCGAAGTTGCCAGACGCTCGGTAGATTACGGCTTAGTGGATCCAGCGGCGGCAACGGAGCTATTTATTCGGGGCGCCTTAGTTCAAGCCGAAGGGCAAATTCCCCATCGCTTTTTCCAGACCAACCTCGAACTTCGCGAAAAAGTTGAAACTGCACTCACCCGCGTTCGCAGCGGTCGAGCCATGGATTTGGACGAAGCCCTCTACTCGTTCTACGCGTCTCGCATCCAAAATGTATCCTCCGTTCCGGAACTAAACCGACTCTTGAAGGAGCGCATTCCTTTTGAGCCCGAATTTTGCTGCGCCACCGAAGCCGATTTAGTCGGCTCAGATAACACCGCTTACGATCGCGCCCTGTTTCCCGATGTCGTATCGCTTGGAAACACCGCTCTCCCGCTCTCTTATGCCTTTGCTCCCGGCGAGGAGGAAGATGGGGTCACCGTGCGTGTTCCATTACCAGTGGCAGAGAGACTTTCCCAAGCACAACTCCAGTGGATGGTCCCAGGGCTTCGTGAGGAACAAATCAGTATTTTGCTCCGAGCTTTGCCTAAGCCGATCCGCAAAACTCTGATGCCTCTCGACCCCAAGATCATAGAAGTCGCTCGCGAATTTATCCCAGGACAGGGCGATTTCCTCTCCACGCTAGCCGACTTTCTCACCCGAAAATATCGTATCCACGTCCGCGTCTCTGACTGGCCCCGCCTTAGTCTTCCACCCCATCTCCAACCCAGAGTAGAGGTTGTGGACAAAAAAAATACCGCTCTTGCCTCTGGCCGCGATCTCGAATCCGTCCAAGCGACGCTCGCTGAACAAAACCCCGTCCATGGTTCACAGGCCTTTGAAAAACTTGCCCGTCAATGGGAGCGGAACGGACTGACGGAGTGGAATTTTGGTGACCTGCCTGAAACTATCCATGTCGAGAACATCAGCGGGACTTCGATTTTAGCCTATCCAGGCCTGCTATCCCAAGGGGCGAACATTGGGATCCGCCTCTTCGCAAAATTATTCGAAGCCGAATTGGCATCCCAAACCGCAATCCGACAACTCGCAGAGCATTCTCTTCGCTCAGAACTCGCCTACCTACGGAAGGAGCTTGCGGTTCTGGCCCGAGAAATTTTCGAACCTAAAGTTCGAAAAGATGCCCAGCCAAAAAACGCACTGCACCTTCTAGGATCAGCCCTCTCAGTCGCCCAAACAGCACTCCCGAGCCCTCAGACTTTTGAGACTTCGGCTCTGAAAATCATTCTAGAGGACACGCTCCGCTTGGATCCCGTTTTTCCACTCTCGAGCGATCGCTTTCAGGTCCTCACCGAAAGCGCTCGCAAATCGTGGCCCTCAAAAGTTTATCAACTCGGCACATGGGTGCGCGAGCTTCTGAAGACTCGGGACTCGATCGAATCGTCTTCGAAGCGCTATTCAGGGTTTCAAGAAGATCTCCAGCGGCTCTTTCCTGCAAACTTTCTAGACATCACCCCCTTCCCTCGCCTAGCCCACCTGCTCCGTTATTTAAAGGCCATCCAGATCCGCGCTGAACGGGCCTCTCTTCAACCTGGAAAGGACGTTGAGCGTGCAAGGCAGTTGGAACCCTTTCGCGATTGGAAAAAACGCGTTCCTTCTCAAAGACACGAAGACTTCCGCTGGTTGCTGGAGGAATTCCGAGTCTCCTTATTCGCTCAAGAATTGGGAACGGCACAACCCGTCTCCGCCGCGCGGCTCAATGCCTTGGGCGGCCTCTAATCGATAGCCGAAAATGGCCTCCTCCCTTTCCAACGTTTCGGCAAAAAACCCGCCCAGAAAGGGAGTGCTTCGCATCCACTCACTCCTTCTTAATCTTCTCGTCCTGCTCAATTTCGGAAACGTCTTCCTTCTGGCTGCACCAGTCTCGTTCTCGCGTGCAGAAGCGACATTTTGCAGCGGCAATTCAAAGCGAACCACCCTGCTCAAAACCATCGATGGAATTGATGCTGGGAAAGAAGGTTGGTCAGTCTTTCCAGAAACACAGCGTGCCCATGCCGCTGTTTTCACCCTAAAAGATCCCGTATCCACCGGTCGCCTTCGGATGTCCCTCCTTTTCCTATCCGGGCAACACAATACGCATTTCAGTGAATTCTCGCTGAGCGCCACTTCCGATCCCGAGCCCTCTCTAACCTCTTCCTGGGAACTCTTAAGCCCTTGGCTGGCCTACTCCACGGGGACCCAGTTGGAAACCGGCCTGTCTTCCCATCTCCAATCTCGAGGCTCCGCCCTCAACACGGAATTCATCATTGAATCCCTCGTCCAACTCAAACCCATCACCGGCATCCGCATCGACGTCTATCCCAACTTCCGATCCCCCGACTCCCAGAACTCATTCGTCGCACCAAGCCTCAATCACGATTTCACCTTAACCGAATTCCGCGTCGAAGCCTTCGACACCGAAAGTTCCAACGTCGCCCTCGGCTCCCCAGTACGCGCCTCCCACGCAATCTGGGGGGACTTTAAACCGGAATACCTCACCGATGGGCTCCACTCGACATTCGCGCATCCCAAAAGCCCCACCCTTGGCGATCAGTTTTTTTTTGAAATCGACCTCGGCAGAAGCATCCCTCTGGATCATCTCACCCTCCGGAGCCGTGCCGATGGACAAGTCCCGGAACGTTTCTCAAAGCTGCTGATCGCTCTTTATGAGGAGCCCCCGGATTCCGATATTTCTCCAGTCTGGACCGCTTCGTTCCGCGAGGATGGATCCTACCCCCCTGTCGGCAGTTCCGATGTCATCCGCGTTGATGCTGGAAGAGGAACTTTCCAAGGCCGCTACCTCCGTATCTCCAGCAACAGTCCGATCTCCTATTCCCCTCAAATTGCCGAGATCGAAGCCTACGAAGCACATCTTCCTGAGTTACAGCAAATCCGAGCTGATGAATCGAACATCCCCATCGCTTCGAGCATCAAAATTCCAGCAAACACCCGTTGGCTCGCATTCTCTCTCAAGGCCACCGGACTGCGCCTTCCAAAGACCATGCAAATCCGGTGGCGCCTCTCGGAGTTCCATCGAGATTGGCAGACAATCCGGAGTGAAGGCGTTGCACAAGGTCCTTGCCCGCCGCCCGGCAAGTACCAACTCGAGGCTCAAATTGGCCACACCGACGGTGAATGGGATCACTCTACTTTGCAGATCAT
>CANFNA010000123.1 GCA_947448395.1 Chthoniobacteraceae bacterium | reverse complement strand
CATTGGTGAGACGGTTTGCGATAGAGCCTCCCGTGCAGCTCTCGGCCGTCGCCAGTGTGAGGTGGCGGGAGGTCATTTTTTCGATAATCCAGTCTTCGAGCGGTTTGGAACCGGAGGGCAACATGGAATCGGGGAACGATTTTTTGAGAATGGCTTCGGCGGATTCCAGTTGAGACTCTGAGCCGATAATACGGACGTCGACCTCGCCGAGACGTGCGCAGTAGCCCAGGTCGACTCCGAGAGCCAGAAGGGTTTCCCCGACCGCCGACTCCACGGTGGATTCTGGAACGCCGAGGACTCGCCAAGTGCGCATGAGCACGCGAGGGGTATCTGGTAATAGGGCGCGGAGTTTTGGAAGGACGCTTGTTTCGACCATCGGTTTGAGTTCACGCGGTGGGCCCGGGAGAAGGAACAAGTGCGGGGTGTGTTTTCCTGAGGGATTCGAAGGGATTGCGCGCGGGGCTAAATAGAGTCCCGGAGCGGTTCCGAAAGCGTTTGGAAGGACCTCGGCGGTTCGTGGCTTCATGGCCTGTCGCATGACGCGATCGCTTAGGGGGATTCCCCTGCGTTGGAATCGGGCTGCGATGGCTTGTTCGATTTCCGGATCATGATCCAAGGGGAGGTCGAGTAACTCTGCGGTGATTTCACGGGTGAGATCATCGGTAGTGGGACCGAGGCCTCCGGTGACAATAACGACATCGGCTCTGGCGAAGGATTCTTGGAGAGCGTCGGCAATGGCGGGGCCGTCGGGAACGGTGAGTTGCCGGGCGATGGTGATGCCGAGTGGGAAGAGGCGTTCGGCCAGAAAAGGGAGGTGGGTGTTTAAAACCTGGCCGAGTAGGAGTTCTGAACCGGTGTTGAGGACTTCAAGGTGCATGAGGATCAGGAATGCGAGGGATTAAAAAAGGGAGCGGGAGGAGAGTGGGTTGTGGATCAAAACGCGATTAGGGGCGGCTTGTTTCCACTGAGAAGATTTCTCCGAGCTCACATTCGACCATGACGGACATGGGACGACAGCAGACGAAGCAGTCTTCGATGTGTTCATGGGGGCCTTGGGAGGTGTCGATTTGGGTGGAGAAGGACTCTCCGCACCATGGGCATGAGAGGTCGATTTGTTGAAGGTATTGCATGAGGAATAAGGCGGTGAGGGTGGTTGATTCGATGCGATGGGGGAAAAGGATGGTTTCTTTAGGAGACGAGCTGGAGACGGGCTTCGCGGAGTTGGCTTCGCCAGCGTTGCAGGAAGGTCATTTCGCGTTGGATGGTCACGAGTTGATGGATCATCTGCGGGGTGCGTCTTTCCCATACGGCGTCGGCGGCGCGCAGTTGTAATTCGCATTGCGACCAAAGGGCATCCAAACGAGCGAGGGTGCGATCAACATCGGCGCGGAGGGCTGAATTTTCGGAATGCAGGATTGCGCGTTGGAGTGCGGACTTTGAGGCGGACCGTTGTTCGCTGAAGGCGGAGACTTCTCGGAGGAGGGTGGCGACTTCTAGAAAGTACTGGGAGATTTCGAGGGGGTTTTGGAGGCGTTTGAGGGCCTCGATTTCGCCGGGGGCCTCTTTTTCGAGGAGATGCTGGAGGCGCGTCACTGGATTTTCCAGGGCCTGGCGTGCTTCATTTAATTGGGTGAACGAGGACGTTGTTTTTTGGTCCGTGGCGCTGGGGGAGGGATTGGATTCGTTGGTGAGCGGGCGGGCATCGGGGTGAGTGCTAAGGGCTAGGGAGTGAAAGTGAGACTGGAGCTGTGAGGATTCGAGCCAAGGGCGAGCCGGGAGGGAGAGGGTTTGGAAGGGATCGTCCATGTGTCAGGATTAGCGCAGTTGGGGCATTTTGGCAGCGAACGCATTTGAAAATTGAGTGGGGTGCGGGTAGGAGGGTGCCGATGAGTTCACGCTTGGTGAAGGTGTCGTTGTGGTTTCTCGGGCTTGCTTTGGCGACCTTTGGGTGGGTGGTTTTTTTTGAGAAAGCAAACGCGAGTTGGGGGGATGCGGTTCGGGCCCAGTTCGGGCAGTTTTGGGTTTGGCTGACTCAGGGATGAAAAAAAGTCGCTCCCGGACAGTGCAGGAGCGACTGGTTTTTAAAAGGAGGCTGAGGGAGTTCTCGGAGAAGAGGGACGATGCTAGACTGGGAGCTTTTCGAGTTTGATGGGGTAGCTTTGGAATGCGTTCCACTGGCACACAATGAGGTCGCCGTTTGGCAGGACACAAACATCGTGGCCGTGGTCAAAAACCGGTTCTGCGCGTGTGAGCGGTTGGAGTTTTCCGTCGGTGTAAATCGGTTCTGTTCCTCCTGGAGCGCTAACGACTTTATTTTCGGAGTCGAGGATGACCACAAAACCGCTGGGGTTGTTGGGGAGTTTATTGAGCTCGGGATTTTTGGACCAACAAACGCCCGCGTAGATTTGAGTTCCATCGAGAACAGGTCTGCAAACCATTGCCCCAGGGATGTGAATGGTTTCCAAATAATGCCCGTCCAGAGAGAAGCGGCGGAAACTGTGGTCCTGTCGTGAGGTGACTAGTAGGGTGGCTTTTTGGGTCCCAGAACGCAGGTCGACGGCGATGCCATGGGCGTTGTTCAACTTTTGCTCGGCTGGAATCTCCGCTCCCTTGCCTCCGAAGCGCCTGATAAACTTGCCGCTATGGTCGTACTGGAGAACGAACTGCGAACCATATCCGTCCACCACATAGATGTCCCCATTCGGTCCAATTGCGGTCTCAGTCGGATTAAATGGCATTTCAGCCTCATAAGCGCCAACCGACATCGGATGGCTGATGCTAAAAACTTCGCGTCCTTCGAGGTCGGTTTTTGTGACGCGGCCGGTTTGACGGTATCCGCCGTTCCCATTTTTCCAGAGGCCGCTGTCTGTGACGAAAAGGAATTCTGTTCCATTTTCCTCGGCTAAGCTAAGGCCGTGGCCGCCGGGCCATGCGGAACCCCATGATGTTTCAATGGAGCCGTCCTGACGAAAGACCACCATTTGGTTGGTGTGATGATCGCCAATCATGAAGAGGCGGCCATCGCGAACGCGGACCATTTCGTGGCAGTTTAAAATCGGAGAGTGGCGCGCGGAGCCGGCAGGAACCCAGTCTTTAAGTACTCGATAGCGGAACTTCCCGTGCCCCACGAGCACGTCCTTTTTAGGATTTACTTGAGCGAAAACCGGTTGGATCCAGACGGAGGTGAGGGCGGTTCCGAGGCCGGAGAGGAAATGGCGGCGTGTGGACATAAGAGGGGGGCGAGGTTTTTGAAGCTGAAACTATCGGACTGAGGTGTCAGTCGAAGCGCGGTGTGATTGGGAGTCAAGAGTGGGCTGTTTTTTGCTGAAACGCGGGTTTTGGAGTGGGGGAATTCCTCAAAAGAATTGATTCTTATGCGGCGGCATGGAAAAAGTGCGCCCTTTCGTCGGAACGCCCCGACATCAACCCAAAAACAGAAGCATGAATCACGTTACTTCCCTCAAAACCCTGACTTCCAACGTCCGTCCTCTCGTGGAAGCCCAACTGCAGGCGACGGGGGGCCTGCTCCGTCTTGCACCTTGCTGGGTGCCTCGTTCCTTTCTCCAGCCAGGGAAGCGACTGAAGTTGCATCCGGATGACCTGTACGCATTCGGGTTGAATCGTGGGGGGATCGACGAGCGGTGGTTTGCATCCACCACTCCGGCGGCCAACGACAATCGGACCCCTGATGAAGGATTATCCTACGTGGTTGCTGGCAAGGAACGGTTCACCTTGCAGCAGGCGGTGGAGGAATGCGGCGCGCAATTGATCGGCGAGTCGATTTGGAACAAGTACCGGAAGTGGCCTGTGTACTCGAAGTTCTTCGACAACATGGGGCCGATTCCGCACCACATGCACCAGAGCGCCGAGCAGGCTAAATTGGTGGGTCAGGAGGGGAAGCCCGAGTCTTATTACTTCCCGCCGCAGCACAACAATGTGGGGAACAATTTTCCGTACACCTTCATGGGACTGGAGCCAGGCACCACGAAGGAACAAGTCCGCAAATGTATCGCGGATTGGAACAAGGGCGATAACGGGATCTTGGATCTGTCGCGAGCCTATCGTTTGAAACCCGGAACGGGTTGGTTGATTCCGCCTTGCGTGTTGCATGCGCCGGGATCGCTTTGCACCTACGAACCGCAGTGGGGAAGTGATGTTTTCGGGATGTATCAAAACCTAGTCGAAGGTCGGTATGTGCCTTGGGATCTCTTGGTTAAAGATATGCCAAAAGACCGCCATCAGGACATTGACTTCATCGTCGACCAGCTTGATTGGGAGGGCAACTTGGACGCCAACTTCAAAGACAACCATTACCTTGAGCCAGTTCCCGTCGCGGACACTCGCAAAGAAGGCTACGTGGACCGCTGGATTGTTTACGGTCGCATCAAGAAGGAGCAGCTCTTTACTGCGAAGGAATTAACAGTTGAGCCGGGCGTGAAGTGCACGATTCGGGACAATGGCGCGTATGGACTGATTTGCGTTCAGGGGGTCGGCAAAATTAACGGTCAACCGTTGAACAGTCCGAAGCTGATTCGGTTCACAGAACTTACCGAGGACGAGTATTTCGCGACGGAAGCGGGAGCGAAATCTGGTGTGACTTTTGAGAATCTGAGCGAGACGGAACCTCTCGTGGTTCTTCGGTACTTTGGACCGGAAGTGAACCCTGATGCGCCTGCCATGGGAGCGTATCGGCACAACCAGTTCTAATCGAATAGGGACGCGGAACAGAAACCCGCATTCGTCAGATTGAGCAATCGATCTGTGGAGCAAAGAAAAGGGCCGGGGAGCGCGATGCTCTCCGGCCCTTTTGACTTTTTTTCGGCTTTCGAAGAAACGGGTTTTTGTATCCCGAGAAAACGGAAGAATTGAGAGTTACTTGATCGAACCGTTCAACCCAGCCTTGTTGAGTGCGGAAGCGAGTTCAGCGGTGTTAAATTCGCCTTCGACCTTGAAGGATTTGGCGCCTTTTTCTGCGTTTTGAGAGGTCACTCCTTTGACGGAAGTAACGGCTTTTTCGACGGCGGTGACGCATTTGCCGCAGCACAGGTGAACTCCTTCAACCGTGGCGGATTTCACGTTCTGAGCAGCAACTTCAGGTGCCTGCGCTCCTTTGCCAAAGTATCCGTTTGCCACTAAGGATGCGGCGGCCTGTTTGGCTGTTGCCTCGTCTTTGGCGGTGATCGTGACGGTGCCTTTCTCAGCAGTCGCTGTGGCGCCTTCAACCTTTGCAACCGCGGAGGTAATTCCGTCGCCGCACTTTTTGCAGCAGTTGTGAACTCCTTCGAGGGTGAGAGTGGACTCTGCTTGCAGGGAGCCGAGGGAGAGGGTCAGAAGGGTCGTGAGCAGGAGGGGTGTCTTCATAGGAGACTTATCTCTGTTGGAATGTTGGAAAACTTCCAGAATAAACTTAGGCGGACTGATTTAAATATGGGGTCCTCACTGACCCTTTGGGATCGGGAGAGAGGGGATTTCCGCGGGTTTTCCGAGCAGGTGTTTGGCAAGGAAAAGATCGATCCGAGAATCCAGTTCAGGGCTTCGAAAGCCATGGCCAGCATCGGTCATTTCAATGAGGGTTGATTCCACGCCTGCCTTAGTGAGCGCCACATGCAATTCACGGGCTTGAGCAAATGGCACCAGAGGATCCTTGTTGCCGTGGGCTGTCAGGAAAGGGGCGTCACCGGCGGAAACATGCGTGATTGGCGAAGCGGCTCTCGCTACTTCAGGAATGTCTTGAACGCGCCCTCCAAGGAGCAACGCCTCGGGGTAATCTTTGGTGGACCGATCCACGGAACTTTCCTGAGTTACCATGGAGTCGAAGTTTTGGGGGCCGAAGAAATTCACGACACACTGCACTTTGCTGTTCTGTTTGAGGTTGGTCCCCACTTCCCCCTCGAGATCGCTTCTGTCACCCGTGGTGCCCAGGAAGGAGGCAAGATGCGCGCCTGCGGAGGATCCCCAGACGGCGATGCGGTCTGGATCGGCTCCGAGTTCACTAGCATGGGCCTTGATCCAACGGATCGCGGCTTTGCAATCATGGATTTGCGCCGGCCACTTTGCTTCGTTGGAGAGGCGGTAGGCGATGGAGACGCCGATGTATTGTTCTGTGAGGACGAGGCGAGGGAGGATTGCAGCGCCACTCGATTTATTGCCGCCCTTCCATCCACCGCCATGGATGAAAACCACCACAGGCAACGGTTTGTTTGCTCTGTTTTTTGGGGAAAACAGATCTAAGCGTTGCCGAGGATTGTCGGTGTCTGCGTAGGCAACGTCTTTTCGCGTGTCGATTTTTTCGGTGGAAATGGCAGGGGCTGCGGGGGGCGTTGTGGCGGGTGCTGGATTTGCCGTGGTCTGACTCTGGACGGAGGTCGTCAGGAGAAGCAGAAGGATAGCGAGGAGAGGGATGGACCGGTTCATGGAGGGGAGGAGAGAGGAGAGCTTGGAAAGCAAAGGGCCGACATTCGCTGTGGTTTCGGATGTCGGCCCTAGAGAATCGGACTGGGAATTTGGCGCTATGGGAGCGGTTTCACTTCGATCCGCTTGTAGAGGACTTTGCTTCCTGGATCATGTCCTTGAATGGCAAAGGTGCCGTGATCGATATAGCGGCCTTCAAACTTTGGCGGCGGGGCGGCGGGAGTCGGTTCGGTGAAGTCGGTGATGACCTTGCCGTCGACTTTGGTGACGACATGTTTTCCTTCGACAATGATCTCCATGACGAACCACTTGTTGTCTTCCGCGGGTGCCGTGAAGTTGTCGGCAATGGAATAAAGCCCAGCGGTCTTTTTTGGATCCTTGTGCGTGTTATTGACCTGCACTTCAAATCCGCGCGAAGGCCAGCCCTTCTCCTCAAAGAGGGTGTGGAAATACACCCCGGAATTCGCAGAGGGAAACGTCTGGAGCTCCACGCGGAGATGGAAGTTTTTGAAATCATGGTTTTTGACGGCTCCATCGTAGAACAGATGGGAGCGATTTCCGTTCACGACCAAATTTCCATCGGTGACTGTGAACGTGGCTGGGTCCTCGTTGTTTTTCCATCCGTCGAGGTCCTTTCCATTGAAGAGAGGGATGAATCCATCCTCGGCTGCGAAGGCATGGATGCCCAGAGCGAGGGTTGCGAGAAGAGGGAGAACTTTCATGCGTGTTTCAGTTTTTGAGATGAGCCTCAGAGCCGCGAATCGGTTCGCGGACTCCAAAGCTCAGTGAATCCCTATCAATCTGCGGCCATGTTTGGAACCGTTTTGGTGGAACAGGCTTCAAATTGGGACAACTCAATTGAACCCTGTTTCCAAACACAGAGGGCTTTCTGCACCGGGAATAGCCTTGCCTTGCTTTGGACTCTCCCGTTGAACCGTGGGAAATGTTCCTTCTCGATTCCGAATACTCTGACCTTGCGACGCCCAGTGGCGCGATGCGTACTCACGTTTTCAGACCGGCGGCTCCCGGGCGCTATCCTGGGGTGATTCTTTACTCGGAGATCTTTCAGGTGACCGGCCCCATTCGGCGTACGGCCGCTCAACTTGCGGGTAACGGGTTTGTGGTTGCGGTTCCCGAGATTTTCCATGAATTCGAGCCTCTTGGCAGGGTGCTTGAATACGACTCGGCCGGGGCCGATCGCGGGAATTGGTGCAAGATCAACAAGCCTCTTGCGGCTTACGATTCCGATACTCGGGCTGTCATTGATTTTTTGAAGGTTCATCCCCAATGCACCGGAAAGCTTGGTTCGATGGGGATTTGCATCGGAGGACATCTGAACTTCCGAGCCTGTTTTGAGCCTGAGATTTTAGCGGGCGTGAGCTTCTATGCGACGGACCTCCATAAACTGGAAGCGCATCCTCGAGGTCTGGGTTTGGGAATGGCTGATGACTCTCTAGAGCGAGCTCGGAAAAAGGCGGTGCATGGTGAGTTGCTCATGATTTGGGGCAGACAGGACCCGCATATCCCGTCGGAAGGCAGGCGTCAGGTGTACGAGGCATTGGAGGCTGGCGACGCCAATTTTCAATGGTTGGAGTTTAATGCGGCCCACGCGTTTTTACGGGATGAAGGGGCGCGTTATAATCCGGTGCTGGCTCAGCAGTGCATTCAGATCGTTGTTGAGTTGTTTAAAAGGAAACTCGGGGAGGGGGATCTGCATACGGTGGCGATTGGGAATCAGAATTCGCGCCACTAGCCATTAGCGCGGTTCTTTGAGTTTTCACCCTGTCCTCTCGTTCTGTGAGTGCTTCCCAAAAGCCGCGTATACTCGTCATTCGAGGAGGCGCCTTGGGCGATTTTATTTTGACGCTTCCTGCCATCGCTCTGGTCCGACAGGCATTTGATTGTCATTTGGAGATTTTGGGTTACCCGCAAATTTCCTGTTTGGCTGAGGGGCGATTCTATGCGGACGCCGTTCGATCAGTGAATCAGGGAGGGTTAGCCGTTTTTTATGCGAAGAACGGGGAGCTCTCTTCGGAAATGCGGGACTACTTCGCAGGGTTCCAGCAAGTGATCAGTTATCTTTACGATCCAGACGGCATTTTTGAGGAGAACGTTCGCCGCTGCGGCGTGAAGAATTACGTCCCTGCCTTTCGCAAGGTCACTACCCAACACGCTGCGACGGAATGGGCGAGGCCACTGGAAAGCCTCGCTCTCTATCTAGAAGACCCAGCCGCACGGGTGCACCTAAACCAGTCTGATCTCTTAGAAGCCGCAGCCTGGCTCGGCTCTCGCCCAGCAGACCGGTTGGTCATTCATCCCGGAAGCGGTAGCCCGTCCAAAAATTGGCCCGTGGACGGTTGGATTTCCATCGCCCGTCGTTTCCTAGAGCGATCTCCAAACACGGAACTTGTCTGGGTCTCTGGCGAAGCAGATCAGCAGACTCTTAAAGCCATCAAAACTTCCCAACTCTCCCAAGATCCGCGCGTGCGTTTTGCTCATGAACTCCCGTTGCCCCTCCTAGCGGGGGTCCTCTCGTTGTGCGGGAAATTCGCCGGTCACGACACTGGGGTCGCTCATTTAGCCGCCGCCGCCGGTGCCCGGTGCGTCCTCCTCTTCGGCCCCACCGATCCAGAAATCTGGGCACCGAAAAACCAGGGCGTGACTGTTTTGAAGGCGGCCCAGGCGGATTGGAGCCGGTTGCCGCCGGGAGCGGTCTGGGCGGCCGTGGAGAAGT
>CANFNA010000122.1 GCA_947448395.1 Chthoniobacteraceae bacterium | reverse complement strand
TCAGGAACGCGAGGAGGCTGGTATTGCAGTGAAATCGTTCGGTGATGAATTCCGCGAAGGAGTCGTAAGGGAGATACTTCCTTTTGCTCTGTTCAGGTGGCTTCGAGGGGAGCTCGCCGATGAATGCACGGTCTTCGGCGCGGACGGTGTACGTGGTGTAGAGAGGAGCGGTTGCCGGCAATGCCAGGTTTTCGGGCAAGCCGTTGGACTCGAGTTGGTGAGCCTTTTGGTAGAGTGAAATCGCTTTGGTTGTGAATTCACCTGGAAGGCCGTCGATTTTACCGGGGCCGAACAGAGCGCGATCCAGAAACACTTGGAGTCGAACCGTTGCGTCGCGTTCTTCAGGCGATGGGTTTCGGTTAGGGGCTTGGGCATCTGCGTTTTTGGCAAGGCTCAAAGCGAAGCCGAAGCAGGCGGTCAAATACTGGAAGATTTTGGACATGCTTTTTGGCGCTGAAAATCCGGTCAAATCGGGTTGGCGCTGGGATTATAACAGATAACAATCGGAATCAGCAGGCAATCTGTCAGCCCCATGAATTCTCGCCGCCTTCGCATTGCTCAAGTCTCTCCACTTTGGACTCGGATTCCTCCCGTGAATTACGGGGGGATCGAGTTGCTTTTAAAGTTGCTGGTGGATGAGTTGGTGGAGCGTGGTCATGAGGTGACGCTCTTTGCTACGAGCGATTGCGAGACTCGAGGGAACCTTTTCTCGGTGGCGGATGCGTGTCTGACCGATCTGATGGCAGAGGGGAAAGCGGCGGCATTTGAACACTACGCAAATGCGGCGGTTGCGGAGGCGATCAGGCAAAGCGGCGAATTTGACGTGGTTCATTTTCATCTTACTCCCGGATGGCTGCCCCTTGCGGCTCTGGCGAAGTGTCCGTCGCTTTTCACGCTGCACACCTGTGCGGTGCAGGATGATGAGTGGGCATTCTTGCGGTATCCCGACGTTGAAGTGGCGGCCATTAGCCGCTTTCAGGTGCGCGAGGTAGAGTCGCGTTTGGGGCGTTCCTTTCCAGTGGTCTACAATGGATGTGATTTTGATGCCTATCAGCCGAGGTATGAGGAGGGGCAGTATCTCGCGTTTCTGGGGCGAATGAGCACGGCGAAAAACCCGAAGGCCGCCATTGAAACAGCGTTGGCGCTGGGGATGCCTTTGGTGCTGGCTGGTCAGCCTCAAAACGGGGAGGAACAGCGTTATTTTGCGGAGGAAATTCTTCCGAAAGTGGATGGGAAGCAGATTCAGTGGCTTGGACCGGTGAATCACGAGCAGAAGGCGGAGTTTCTGCGTAATGCCTCCGCGTTACTCTTTCCGATTCAGTGGGATGAACCTTTTGGATTGGTGATGATTGAGGCGATGGCCTGCGGCACTCCGGTTTTGGGGGTGCACCGGGGATCGGTCGGTGAGGTAGTGAGTCCGGGAGTGACTGGATTCACGGGAGGCTCCCCAGCGGAGTTGACTGGTTTGGTGGAAGCCGCGTTGCGCTTAGACCGGACACAGGTTCGACAGGCAGCAGAGCAGAGGTTTGGTTATCGTCGAATGGTGGACGGTTATGAGGCTCTTTATCGGAGTCTCATTGAACGAAGAACTGGGGTGTAAGGCCGCTTTTTTGGGGAGTTGAGGATCAAAAAAGGAGGGTCCAAATGTGGAAGTGACCGCACACTCCTGCGAGAAGACAGATGCTCACGATTGCATTGACTTGAAAAAACGCCTGATTGATTCGTTTCGGGTCTTCTGAGGCTGCGAGTCGGTGTTCCCAGATGAGGGCTAATGCAGTTGCGAAGACACTGGCCCAGTAAAACGCGCCGAGTTGGCAGAGGATTCCAAACGCGGCAAAGCCGAGGGAGGCAGCTAAATGAAGGGCTTTTGCGAGCCGAAGGGAGGCAGGGATTCCATAACGGGATGGATAACTGAAGAGGCCTTGAGTTTTGTCGAAATCTGCATCGAGGGTGGCGTAGATCAGATCGAAGCCGAAGGTCCAAAGGCCGACGGCGGTCGCGAGGACAAAGGGTTGCGGATCGTTAAAAAGGGATCCTCGAACTGCTGCCCAAGCGCCCAAGGGGGCTACCCCGAGGGCCATTCCCAAAAAGAGGTGTGAAAACGAGGTGAACCGTTTGGTGAGCGAGTAGAAAAAGATGATGGCGATCATCAAGGGGCTGAGCCGAAAGCAGAGGGGGTTCAGTTGATGTGCGGCCGTGATGGCGAGCATGCATGAGAGGATGGCGATGCACCAACCCTGGGGCTTTGAGATCAAGGTGTGTCGCTCTTTGGTCCGTGGATTTTGTTTATCAATCTCCCAATCCATCAGGCGGTTGAAGCACATCGCCGCAGTCCGAGCGCCGACCATGCAGAGAAGAATCCAAGCAAAGATGATGGGTTCGATGCGGCCATTACCTGCTACCAGCATCGAGATTAGGGCGAAAGGCAGTGCGAAAATGGTGTGAGAAAAGCGAACAAAACTCCCGAGTCGGAAAAGGAATGAACTGCGGCGAGGGACGGTGTGCATAACCTTTGAGTTGGAAACGAGCAGGAAGACTCGATGGACGCTCGGAGGCGAATCAAGAACGAACCAAGGGACGGCTCGCTTCAAGAAAAGAAGTTCCCGGCGAGAATCGTCAAAGTCTGAAGCGGACTCTGCGCGATTGCGAAAGAGGCTTAGCGCGCGCGATCCCCGCCTGATGGACCGCGACGTTGATCGTCGCGACGCCCTGATCCTCCGCGGCTTCCGCGATTACCACCACTTCCACCAGGGCCAGCGCCTCCGCGGCCGGATGCGGAACGTTGCCCGCCCCCTCGGGAGCCCTCGGATCTTCCGCCGCCACGGAATGTCCGTTGGCGTTCTTCACCAGGCGCGTTCAACGGGGCCGGTGCATTGTAGTCAAAGCCATCAGCTCTCTTTCGAATAATGCCGCGTCCAATGAAACGTTCCAGAGAGCGAAGAGCTGCGTGGTCATCTTCGCTTACAAAACTAATGGCATCTCCAATGGCTTGGGCTCGCCCAGTTCGCCCGATGCGGTGCACGTAATCCTCTGCGTGCATTGGGAAGTCTAAATTGACGACGTGTGAAATACCGTCCACATCAATGCCTCGTGCGGCGATGTCGGTGGCGACGAGTACGCGCACTGCGCCTGAACGAAAATCAGCTAGAGCGCGCAAACGCTGATTTTGAGAGCGATTGGCGTGAAGGGTGGCGCATTTGATACCAGAGGCTTCTAGGCGTCTGGCCACACGATCTGCACCGTGCTTAGTGCGGGTAAATACTAGGACGGTGTCCATCTTTGGGTCCTTCAAAAGATGAGACAGAAGGTTTGGCTTAAGGTGACGCGGGACCTCATAAACAAACTGCGTGACGGTTTCTGCTGGGTTCGACCTACGTCCGATCTGAACGGTCTTTGGTTTGTATTGGAAGTCGTGGGTGAGGGTTTCGATTTCGCGAGAGAGCGTGGCTGAAAAGAGGAGGGTCTGGCGTTTCTTAGGAAGCGCGGCGACCACCCTTTTGATAGCGGGGAGGAATCCCATATCGAGCATTCGATCAGCTTCATCCAAGATGAGGTATTCAAGACGTGAGAAGTCTCCACAACGCTGGCCCATGAGGTCGAGAAGTCGTCCGGGAGTGGCGATAATGAGCTCGGTTCCGGCGCGGAGGGCTTGCATTTGGGGGCGCTCACCAACTCCGCCGAAGACGGTGGCGATTCCAATGGAAATGTGTTTGGCGTAAGCTTTTACGTTCTCCTCGATTTGGACGACCAATTCGCGGGTAGGTGCGAGAATGAGCGCGCGAATGGCGGGGCGCTGGGAGGGATTCGCGGAGGTCGCTAAGCGATTGAGAAGAGGCAGGGTGAAAGCTGCGGTTTTTCCGGTGCCAGTTTGAGCGATGCCGATAAGATCATGGCCAGCAAGGATCTCTGGGATGGCAGCGGCTTGAATGGGAGTCGGTTCGGTGTAACCGGATTCGTGAATAGCTTTGAGGATGTTGGCGTGAAGCCCGAGAGCGCGAAAAGGCATGGCACGAGCATCATGGTGATGCATCCACCTAAATGCACGGGTTATCCGTGAGGCGTCCTGAAGGGCGCGGCTGTGAAGTAGAACGTCCGTGCCGAGGGCACTAAACGCGGGGGTGTTGGGGAAGGTCGTTTAAGAGATACGCATCAATCAGGCGTTCCAATAAATGGATGGCGTGCTGCAGATCGCGTCCCCGTTGGCTTTCAGCGACTCGCTTTGGGGAAGGATATTCGCGGATCAAGGTGATGGCTGGGATGATGTCGGCCCCGCCCATCACGGCCGCTTCAACGGATTCGAAATGATGGTGACGTGCGAGAATGGTTCCAGCGGGTTCGAGAACGAGGGTGAATCCGTGGTCGCCATAGGCTTCTGAGAAAGCGCCGTCGATGGTGATGGCTTTGCCACTGCGCTTAAGTGGGGATTCTCCTTTTTCTAGTTTCACCGGGACATGTCCGTTGACAATGAGGCCCTCTGGGTCGACTTGGAATTCGCGTAGAATTTTTTCGCAAAACCATGCTTCGTGAATCAGCGAGAAATAAGGGTTTTTTGTTTCGTGGTACGCTTTTGGGTCCGCGATAAAATACCGTTCGAAAGTGGTGATTCGATCTTTGCCAAAAAGCGGGGAGGCTGGGCCGCTCCAGAGATACCAGAGCAAATCGAGTTGATGGGTTTCGCGAGTATCCATCATGCGATAAATGGCGCCTTCGATCGATTCAAAAAGGGCTCGACCGGAATAGGGTACCCCGTCGAGCGTCATGGGGAGGAATTCGCCCTTTTCATCGACGGGGACACAACCATGGAAGATGAGATTTTCTGCCCGAGAGAGGAACATGCGTCCGTGAGAAACCATCCAACGCATCTGGTTCCAGAGCGGTTTGCTAGCGAGGAATGAGCCGCGGATACGTTCCAGGCAGAGGGACTCTTCTTCGGTGAGCGCGTACGGGTCTGCAGGGTCGATCGTGGGGAAATAACAATCGGTGAGGAGATGTGAGACTCCATCGATGGTGACGGTTCCGTTTTCGCGATCGATCTGATGGAGCAAGCGCCGGTTTTCCATGTGCCATTCGGGATGGCTGTCGATCATTTGACCCTCGAGTTTAAATTGCATAATTGCCGCTGCTTTTTGCATTCGTGCAATCATGGACTTCTCGCGCATTCCGCCTTCTTTGGGCGCAAAATGGGTAGCGGGGTCGTCGCTGTAGATTTTCCTGACGAGGACTTCGAGGGGTTGGACTGGGATGCCGTAACCTTCCTCCAGTTGGGTGAGCCGGCGGTAACGGAGAGAAATACGGAGGACGTGGCAAATGAGAGCGGGATGTCCGAGGCAGGCGCCTAGCCAAGCGACATCGTGATTTCCCCATACGAAAGAGACATGGGGTTGTTGCATGAGGTAATCGACAACGCGATCGCCTCGAGGGCCTCGATCCCAGCAGTCTCCGGCGATGATGATTTCATCGACTGCGAGGTTGCGGATCACGCGTCCGGTGAGGTGGACGAGGTGGAGGAGGCGGCCTCTACGAACGAGTTCACTGATGATGGACTGGATGTAGGCGCGGTCGCGATCGGTGGAGGGTTCGTGAAGGATTTCCGTGAGAAGTTCGCGGTATTCCGCTGGGAAAATTCGGGTGGAATGCTTGAGGCTGCGGCGGGATGCGAGGACGCGGACGACCTCGAAGAGGTGGGGGAGGGTGTGGTGGGCGAAGGCGTGTTGTTGTTCTGGTTCGCGGAGATTGTTTTGGAGCTGACCGACGACTTCGGCGGGGTAAAAGATAAGTTTGAGGAACTCCTGGAAATCGGAGGGTTCCATTTTGTGTTTGAGCAAGCGTTCAACGAGAGGGCGAAGCGTGCCCGAGGCATTGTTGATGATATGCCGGAGCTTTTTGTCCTCGCCGTGAATATCGCTGACGATGTGGATGGTTCCTCGCGGCAATGTCAGCTCTGCGGAGAAACGAGCGATTTCGGCAACCGCGAAGTCGATATTGGGAACTTCCCTGGCACGCGAGCGGAGGGCGACGAGTTCAGAATCGGAGGGGCGGGAATGGGGGAGGGGGAGCATGGGGTGACGCGCCGAGAAGAGGTGGGAGGAGGAGGGGCGGTGACGGGCGAGTTTTGCTAGGGGGACTAAAAAAGGGGAAGGCACCCCACTTATTCGCAGAGAGGGCCCGATTTGGAGGATAAAACGGGGATTTTAGCGTTGCGAGTCTCCAAGTTTTTGAGATAATCCTTATTCCGATAGGAGTAGTCGGGTATATGGCCATAGATCCACTTGAATTTCACTCTGAGTCCGTTCGAGCACTTTCCACTGAGTTGGAGGGTTGTTCGTTGACGGAGGTTTTGCAGTGGGTGTGGGATAAGTTTGGCGAGCGGGCCGCCGTGGGAACGAGTTTTCAAGGGGCGGGACTAGTGATGCTGCATCACGCGGTGCAGGCGGGGATTGCGCTGCCAGTCTTCACATTGGATACGGGGGTGCTTTTCCGGGAGACTTTGGAGTTGAAGGAGCGGTTGGAGGCGTTTTGGGGAATCCAGATTGAACGCGTAGAGCCGCAGTTGAGCTTGGAGCGGCAGGCAAGCGAGTTGGGCTCGGAGCTTTGGAAACACCGTCCCGATACCTGTTGTCAGGTTCGGAAAGTGGAGCCATTGCAGCGCAAGCTGAAGGATCTCTCGGTTTGGATCACTGGGGTGCGTCGGGAACAAAGTCAGACGCGGCAGCAGACGCGGATTTTGGAGTTGTACGTTTTCGATCCGCTTTTGGAGAGGCATATTTTGAAGTTAAACCCGATGGTGGCGTGGAGTCGTGAGGCGGTTTGGGAGTACCTGCACAAGCACGGCATTCCATACAATCCTTTGCACGACCGAGGGTATCGCTCAATTGGATGCGAGCCTTGCACTCGCCCCTCTGGAAATGGCGACGGCGAACGCGCTGGGCGCTGGACCGGATTTGAGAAGACCGAGTGCGGTATTCATACCTTTCTAGGAGCGGGCATTTAGCCGCTCCGCGTCGCCGCGAAGCTCAAATCAGATTTCGAACGCTTTTTAAGATAATTCACTATGAGTGCTAATGACCTAGTCCTGCCCGATTACTCCGCCCACCCGGCATACGCGAAGAAGTATCCGGCGCCTCAGGCAGGAGAGTTGCCTGCTTTTTTTCCCGAAAAGATCAGCCGGGAGGATGCGGCGCATCTGGATGCTCTGGAGGCGCAGAGTGTGTATTTGATCCGTGAGGCGTATCATCATTTCAAGAGCTTGTGCATGCCTTGGAGTATGGGGAAGGACTCGAACGTTTTGATTTGGCTCTCGAAGAAGGCCTTTGGGGGGCACATTCCCTATCCGCTGCTGCACATTGATACGACGTATGAGTTTCCGGAGATGCTGGCGTATCGCGACTGGGCGGTGCAGTACCACGATCTTGATTTGATCGTAAAAATTAATACCGACGCGCGTGCTGGGACGGGAGCTTACGCGGAACGTGGGTCAATTGGGTATGACACGGCGGATCCGGTGACGGTGACACATGAGTTGAAGACGGCTGCCCTGCAGCAAGTGATGGCGGAGCACCAATGGAGTGCCCTGATTACTGGGATTCGCAGAGATGAAGATCCGACTCGGGCCAAGGAGCGGTATTTTTCGCCGCGGAACAAAGACTTTGAATGGGACTACAAAGATCAACCGCCTGAGTTTTGGAATCAGTTCACTACCTCGTGTGCGGCTGGAGAACACGTGCGTGTTCAGGCGCTTCTAGATTGGAGTGAGCGGGATATCTGGCTGTACATTCAGCGGGAAGGGATTCCGATTCCGAGGATGTATTTTGCGCGAGAGGGCAAAGATGGGAAGCGGTATCGGTTTCGTTCGTTGGGGTGTTGGCCGATTACTGGGGCGGTGGAGAGCGAGGCGGATACGATTGATAAGATTATCGATGAGCTTGCGGTGACAAAAACGAGCGAGCGAGCGGGTCGCGCTCAGGATCACCACGAGGCGCATGCGATGCAAAAACTTCGCGCCAAAGGCTTCATGTAGGTGAGGAGGGAGAGGGGCGGTCCATTTGCTCTTTTTCCGTCTCGAACGTTTTCTCCTGAAATTCTCTTCAAATTTAAAACTGATTTTTCCGATGTCTTCCGTTTCTTCCGTTGCAGTGCAGATTGAGCCCGGCCAAACCAGCCGCCTTCGAGTGGTTTTTGTGGGGCATGTCGACCATGGCAAATCCACGTTGATTGGCCGGATTTTTTACGACACGAAATCTTTGCCCGATGGCAAGGTGGAGCATATCCAGCAGCGGAGCGCGGCGGAGGGGATGGAGTTTGAGTTCGCCTTTTTGCTCGATGCGTTGATGGAGGAGCAGGAGCAGAACATCACGATCGATACGACGCAGATCCAATTTCGGACAGAGAAGCGTCCGTATGTGATTATTGATGCTCCGGGGCACAAAGAGTTTCTCAAAAACATGATCACCGGCGCCGCCAGTGCTGATGCTGCGGTTTTGTTGATTGCGGCGAACGAGGGGGTGCAGGAACAGAGCCGCAGGCACGGGTATCTCCTAAGTTTGCTGGGGATTCGTCAGGTGGTGGTGGCGGTGAACAAGATGGATTTGGTGGGTTACTCTCAGGAGGTCTTTGAGAAGGTTTGCTCGGAGTATCGGGCGTTTCTTGCTCAGATCGGAGTGGAGGCGCGTGCTTTCGTTCCGATCTCGGCACGTAACGGCGTGAACGTGGCCAATCGGACGGCGGAGAAGGGCGATGTGTCGCCGGCACCTTGGTATACGGGGCCGACGGTTTTGGAGATGCTGGATACTTTTGAGCCACCAGCGCCGCTCACGGAGCTTCCTTTGCGGATGCCGATTCAAGATGTGTACCGCTTTGACGATCGTCGTCTTTTGGCTGGGCGTATCGAAACGGGAACGCTGCGGGTGGGAGACAAGCTTCTATTTTCTCCCAATGATAAATCGAGCGTCGTGGCTTCGATTGAGAATTGGAATGGCCCAACCAAGACGGTGGCGGTTGCGGGAGAATCGGTAACCATCACGCTCAAGGAACAAATTTTTGTTCAGCGCGGGCATGTTGCATCGCATGAGTTGGATGCGCCGATTGAAACGAATCGTTTTCGTGCCCGTTTGTTTTGGATGGGTAAGAAGAATCTGATTGTGGGACAGCCCTATAAGCTGAAGTTGGCAACGCAGGAACTGGACGTTGAGGTTGCCTCCGTGGAGAGGATTATTGACGCTTCGACGTTGGATACCGCATCGGGGGATCGTGGTTACATTGCGAAGAATGACGTGGCTGAGGTGACTTTGCAGACGCGTGGAGCGTTAGTTCTGGATAATCAGGACCGCAATCCGTTT
>CANFNA010000121.1 GCA_947448395.1 Chthoniobacteraceae bacterium | reverse complement strand
CGATCCCGCCCCAGTCGCCTGAATTCCATTGGGTTTGCGCTCCTTCTGGGCTGAGGATACCGCGGAGGCTGGTCTTCCAACCTTCCGCGTGATCGGGCTCAAGGTCCCCGTAATAGGCGGTGGCCACGGCGTACCCAGCAGCGATGATGTCCTCGGGAATCCAACGGCTATGTTGGATGCTGCGGGTCATTTCGGGGTCGGTTGGTTCACCTTTCTTAGGGGGATGGATCAGAGAGTCCTTGAGCCAGTTGACGCTGATGGGAAGGTCGGTTTCTTTGGTGACCGAGTGGTTGCCTCGGAAGTTTAAGCCGACGAAGCAGGGGACTGGTCCCGAGCGTTTTTTGGGCACGTAAAGGAGGAGTTCCAACCCGTCCCAAGCGGGATGTTCTTTGAGGCTAATCCGGACCAATTTTCGAATCGCGGTCCCGCCCAGCGCATCTTCTTTTGTGCTCAGAACTTTGAATTGAAGCGGGCCGTTGATAGCGGGCGGGCGGCCATAAACGTGCTCTTCAAACAGGCGGAGGACTTCTGGTCGACGCTTTTGGATCCAATCTTGAGCGGATTGAATTCGGGTTCCGTCGTTGAGGAGGAGTGGATCCGGAAGGGTGTAATGGCCGACCAGGGCTTCGTCGTAGTTGGCAGGAGGATTCGGGTTTTTGGCAGAGACAGGTGTTGGGTCGTCGATCATCAGAACGGCGGCGGTCATGGTGAGGGGCAGGGTTAGAGCAAAGGGATGTCGCATGGGGTGACTCGATGGGGTGGAGCACTGGAGAGAGCTCAGTGAGGGGATTCGGAGAGGGAGAGGCGCGTTTTTTCTTCCGCGAGCTGGAGGAGCTGCGTTGGGGTGACGATGCGGGACCAGTTTAAAAAGTCGACGGCTTCCTTGTCGTTACGCGGCGGCTTTTGAAGATGTAACGCGGAAAGACCGGAGTCATAGAGGGCAGCGAAGCAGGCAACTTCGGTAAACGATTCGTCGGCATGCAGGTGGACGGAGACTTTTGACCAACCCGGAATTTGTCGGAGGGCTTGCAGGGCGCGGAGGACTTCATAGACCTGCATACTTCCGAGGGTGGTTCCCAGAAGCATGAACTTTCGGCGAACGACGTTGCGGTATTTTGGATCACCGCCGAGTCCGGATTCACCCGAGGCAATCGGGTGGAAGAGCGCCGCGACCGAGTTTTGAGGAAGCGACTCTATGGCTGGTAGATTTGAAGTTCCGGTTGCTCGGAGGAAGAGGTGGACGGCGGCGGGGGCGGGTTCTGGGCCGTTTTTGGAAAACGGAAAGAGAAGAACGGATTTCGAATCGGGGAGGCCTTCAAACTGCCATTGGTTTTTTGTGGGATCCTCTCCGTTTGGTATGCGCTGGAGTTTGAGCGGGGCTTCCAGAGACGGCCATGCTGCAAAGGTTTTCGCACGGAGTTGGGCTAAAACGGCGGGGGCGTTGAGAGGAGTTTGATCGGATGCGAGACGGGTAAAGGATTCGAAGCAGCGGGATGTGATTTCTTGAGTGGGCAGAGATTCAAAGACTTTGAGTTGCTGGTGGGTGAAGAGCTTTTCGGCAAAATTGGGTACTGGGGCCTCGCTGTTGCGGAGCCATTTGTTGAACCAACGCATGACAGGGAGTTGGAGTTCTTGAGTGTCCTGATGGGGGCCTTCGGTGATTGCCAGTCCGATTTGTCGTGGCACCTGCAGAAGCTCATAAATACGGCGAACCTTGTCGTAGACACGGTGGACGCCATCCAGAGGGAAGATGGGATCCTTGTCGGTATTGCAGATCAGCAGTGGTCTGGGAGCAACGAGTGCGGCGAGTTGTGGAAAGTCCCATCGATAGGTGTTGACCATGAACATGCAGTCGCAATGGCCTTCGACGCAGCTGTCGATCACATGATTTCGCAGATCGGTGATTCCGGCGGTGGGGCAGGCGGCGCGAATACGTTCATCCAAAGCGGCGATCCACCATGAATAGGCGCCGCCCCCACTGCGTCCGGTGATGCCGATTCTGCTTTTGTCCACATCAGGGCGGGTCTCGAGGTAATCGAGCGCGCGAATCCCGTTCCATGCTTCGACTCCTGCACTCGTGAAGCCTCGGGAATTCCACCACCACATTCCTTTCGAAAAGGTGCCGTGGTGCACGCCTTCAATCTCCCCGAGTTGGACTGTGTCTAAGATGAGGCACACGTATCCATTTCGAGCGAACCAAGCGCCCCAATGCTGGTAATGGACCTTGTTTCCGTAACTGATCCCCTTCAATTTTTCGCCTCCATGGCCGCACACGTAAAGGACTGTTGGGGCGGGGCCAGACAGTGCTTTTGGGCGGTACAAATTCCCAGTGACGTAGAGTCCCGGCAGGGATTGGAAATGAAGTTTTTCAACCGCGATCTCGTCGTGCTCGACGGTGCCGGTGACGGTGGCATGCAGAGGTGACTTTTCGGGAAGGGGATGCAGCCCCAGCATTTCGCGAAGTTGCTGGCGTGTTGAGTCCTTGGTTCGAAGAAAGTCTTCGGCTGAGCGAATCTGCGAGAGGGAAGATTCCTCGAGGGAGCGTGTTTCGCGCTCGAAATAGTGGACAAGGAAGCGGTCGGCTTCCGTGGCATTGGCAGGCTGCTTACCGAAAGGATTCTGAGCAGAGGCCGCGTGCGCGTGCTCTTTCGCTAGGGAAAGACACAGAGACAGGGCGATGCCAATAAAACGAGCGAAGGCAGGATAGGGGCTGATCTTCACGGTTCTGGGGGGGAGGCCTCTCTTCGGAGGCGGAACCGACTTGAAACGGAGGGTGAAATGATCCCCTCCCTTCATTTGAAAGAAGGGAGGGAGACGCAGTGGTTAATTAGGTGGCCTGAGGCATCTTGGCCATCTTGAAGAGGTTCATCGAAATGACGACACGGCGGCCCGGCGTTGCAGGGACCTCATGGTTGAGAATGCTGGGAAACAGAACAAGGAGATCGGCTTGTGGTTGTACCTGCATGCCATTCTCAAAGACGATGGGTGCGCAATCAGGGTCGGCTTCGAGATAAAGGGCGCAGCTGAGTTCTGCAGGGAAGTGATTGTGTTTCCGAGTGTGGTCGGATTTTTCGTAAATCATGCCCCAGCAATCTTTGACGAAGTAATCGAGATTCAGGGCCGGAAAATCGGCGGTGAGGAACACTTTGGTGACGTGCAGGGAGATCTGGCGGACGATTTCGCAGATGGGCAGAAGTTTTTGGTTCCGGTAATGGCTATCCCAAGGACTGACGTAGACCGCTTGGACATTCGATTGCAAAGGGGTGGGATCCACGGCGCGGAGTTCGTCGATCGCTTCACGGGCGAGTTGGAGGGCGATTTTGTGAGGAGTGAGGCTGCAGGTGAACACCGGCATCATTGCGGGATACAGCAGCTGGTTGACGATGAGTGTGTCAGGGCTGGACATAATTCAGGATAGGTTGAGGGAAGTTCCCCTTATTCACTTTTCAAAATAAACGATCTGAAAATCGTCGCAACTCTTCAAAAAAGGGGCTCCCATGCCCCGCTTGAGTCTTTTTGGAACAACTCCAAAAAAGACTCTAATGTCCAAGTGTTTAATCTTAGACAAGCCGTGTTTATTTAGGGGTTTTAAAGGGTGGGTTTGGGTTTTTGGAAAGGATCCTCATGAAAATGGCTTAAGGTCGCCATGGAAAACCCCTAGCCGAGGTTCGAGGAGTGTGTACGTTCCGGCATGGAAAGCCCTACCCCGGATTACTTGCACGATTTTTTGGAAGGCACGCTGCTGCAGGAGGAGTTAAACGAGATGAGGGAGCGGGTTTTGGAGGAGGCTGCTGAGCTGTGCGTGGATGGGGAGACGGAGGCTGAAATTTTAGGCTCTTTGGATGCGAAACTAGGCAGAGTGGAGGCGTGGATTCAGCACTCAGAGGAGAGAGCTGAGATTCTTTTGCAGGCGGAGGCGGATCGTGCGGATGCGGGTAGAGAGTTGTTTCTCCGCGTTTCTCGAGCGATAGCGGAGTTATTGGCGATGCCTCCGCAAGAATTTGCAGCGCTCTCTGAAGAGGATCGGCGTTTATGGGAGGTCTTGTGGTGGGACTATCAGCGCCTTCGCGAGGTGTGGGTGGACAAAATCCCGCCTGAGGATGGGATGGGATTTTGGGATAGCCTCTAAAATTTAGCGTCCGATCTGCTGAGTTTGCTTACGAGCGGACTTCCGCATCTCGCGCGCGCAGCATTTTCGCAGGACGCGCTAGAGGAACCGCCGACAATCTGAATCTATGTGTTGGTCACATAAGCCTCCAGAAGGGCGTTCAATAGGACGAGTGGAAGAATAACGACAACAAACAGCCTGAGATTTGAGATCACTTCGTCCTTAAAACATGCCCATCGGTTTTCGCAGGGGGCCCAAAGCCATTTCCATCCGCTATTTTGAGCGATCACACTGTAATAGAAGGCTGTTGGAATCTCGGTGAGGGAATGAGGGAGCATTAACTTCAGGAAGATATCTACCGATCCGACGTGCCAAGATAGAACTCCAAGAACAAAGCCGAAAACCGCCATTTTGACGGCGGGATATGCGAAACACACGGTTCCTGCAACCAAGGTGACCAACGCGGTGATGGAATTGTGGAATATGAATTTCCAGAATTTTTTCCGCCGCTCCTCCGAGTTGGCCCAGACTTGAACATAGGGCGTGTCGCGCAGACTTTTCATTGGGCGTCCCAGAAAGGTGGAGTCTTCGGCGACGACCTCAGGCGCCTTTCGGTAACCGACGATCGTCGAGGAGAGGAACACTATGATTAAGATGAGCAGACTGCGGAATGACGGTAGTTTGAGGAATGAATACAGGTGGCTCATTAGCGCTGCTGGGTTGGAAAATGTGCGGATGGTAGAGGGTTGCGATTGGGGCGTCTAAGAAAGAACAGACCGCTTCATTTCCAGGCCCCCCTCTCCAACCCTCCCAAGTGAACCGGCCTAAAAGAGTAATTTCCTCAAAATGGGACTCCGCGTGCACGGGCGTGGGTCGAGAGTGCAGGATCCTGACAAGCGTCCTCCTTCTCTCCCTCCTTTGGTGTTCGCCGCGACTAATATTGAACTGGTGGGGACGGACGCTGTCGCCGTGTCTTTGGGGAGGCGTGATGACATGCGGAGGCTCAGGGGATTGAAGCGGCGTTCTAATTGATTACCTCGGCCATTTCGAAACCTCGGAATCGGATTTTAGCTTGCTGCAGTATACTGTTTTCGTGAAGCTAAACGGTATACAGAATTGCAGGGTGTAAATTCAGCAACAACAATCTGCCGATGAGACCTTGGTCCTTAGTGCTGTTATTTTTTTCAACGATGCTGTCTGCGGTGGTTGAGCTCGAGGCCAGTCAGCCCTCGAAACAGAAGCCCAATGTTCTCTTTGTGGTCTTCGACGATCTTAACAATCGCCTTGGTTGCTATGGTGACCCGGTTGCAAAGTCGCCGAACCTAGATCGGCTTGCGGCTCGCGGCACAATATTCACGCGAAACTTCTGTCAGCAGCCGATCTGCGGTCCGTCACGAGCCTCGTTCATGAGCGGTCGCCGACCGGACTCGCTCGGCATTTGGAGCATGACGAAGCACTTGTACGACATGCAACCGGATGCAGTGACCATTCCGCAGTGGTTTATGCAGAACGGATACACGTCGATGAGTATCGGCAAGGTGCTCGGCGGGTATGGCAAGGAAGCGGACTTCAAGACACTGAGCGTTCCAGATCGTCGCACCGGCAGCAAAACGAAGGATGAGTTCGCGATGCCGAATGGCTCTGCGCTGCCACCGAACCTCTCGAACGACGTGCTCTGCGAGAACCGCGATGTGCCTGACGAGGCGTGCTTTGATGCCGTATCGGCCAGTCTCGCGATCACCGAGTTGCGCGCCCTCGCAAAGAAGCCGGAGCCGTTCTTTCTCGCGCTGGGGATCTTCAAGCCTCATTCGCCTTACAAGGTGCCCAAGCGTTACTGGGACATGTATCGCCGTGAGGACATCCCTGCAATCGAGACGCCCGCCCGGCCCCGCAATGCGCCCGAGATAGCCTTTCACGCGAACCACGAAATCCTTGGCGAGCCAAGTGAACGCAGAAAGCTCAATGAGGAAGCAACGCGCGAGATTCGCCACGGCTACTATGCGGCAATGAGTTTCGCCGACGCGCAGTTCGGCCGGGTGCTGGATGCGCTCGATGAGCTCAAGCTCCGTGACAACACCATTGTCGTCATCATGGGTGACAACGGCTTTGAACTGGGCGAGCACGATAGTTGGGGAAAGATGACCTTGTTCGGGTGGGACGCTCGAGTACCCCTAATCATCAGCGCGCCCGGCATCGGAACGGGCGGTGCGAAGACGGCTTCTCTGAGCGAACTAATCGACATCTTTCCTACACTTACGGATCTCAGCGGTCTCCCATCTCCCCCTAAGCTCGAGGGTGCCAGCCTCGTGCCTGTGCTGAAGGACGCCAGCGCCTCCGTAAAATCCGCCGCACTGACGCAGCATCCACGCCCGGCGCTTTACTGGGGCGGGGGTCCAAAGGCGCTTCCGCAGGTGATGGGCTATGGCCTTTTCACGGATCGCTGGAGCTACCATGAGTGGCGTGACTTCAAAACTGGCCACGTCGTCGGCCAGGAACTCTACGACGAACAAAATGATCCGCTCGAAACGGTGAACCTCGCCGGCACCGTCGAAGCAGCGGCACAGATCCCGGCGCTTGCGGAGCAACTCAAGGCGATCACACAGGGAGAAAGGCGATGAGAGGGGCGAAGTTTTTACTAAGTGCGCTGCTTCTTGTTTCTTTATCACCGTTAAACGCGGCAGACTTATCTCGTAAAAAGCCCAACGTCCTTTTCATCGTTTCTGACGACCTCAAGCCGCTCCTTGGCTGTTATGGGAAGTCTTGGATCCACTCACCGAACATCGACCGACTGGCGGAGCGTGGAACCGTTTTTAAAGCAAACTACTGTCAGGTCGCATTCTGCGCCCCGACACGATTCAGTCTGCTGACGGGATTGCGGCCCGATACTACTGGGGTGTACCTCAATCCAGATAAGCCGCAGGACATCCTCCGCACGCGACTTCCCGATCTGGTGACGTTACCTCAGGTTTTTAAAAATCACGGCTATATTACTCATCCGCTGCACAAGGTTTTCGACGGCCGCACCGTCGATCAAGGGCACGACGCTGCCTCGTGGACGGTGCCCTACGGTCCCTGGGAATTGGCGCCTGGCGAAAAACCCGCGCCCGGGGGGTATCAGGATCCTACGACGAAAGCTCGGCTTGCCGAGGCCGCAAAACAGGGAAAGCCAGCTTCAGTCCCCGCAACGGAGGCGTGCGATATCCCAAACAATGCTTACCACGATGGAGGTGTGGCACACACGGCGGCGAAACGCATTCGTGAGTTTTCCAATAAAGGGCAACCTTTTTTTCTCGCAGTTGGCTTCGTCAAGCCGCACCTCCCCTTTATAGCGCCGAAGAAATACTGGGACCTTTATGACCGAGCATCACTCCCGCTCGCTCCCTTTCAAAAACTCCCCCAGAGCAGTGCGCACGATCTTGCATTTTACAGCAACTCGGGCGAACTGCGTGATTACTCAGACGTGCCCAAAACAGGCACTGTATCCGAGGCGCAGCAGCGGGAACTGATTCACGGCTATGCAGCGTGCGTTTCCTACGTCGACGCGCAGGTCGGCCTGTTACTGCAGACACTCAAAGAATGCGGTGTTGCGGACGACACTATTGTCTGTTTTTGGGGCGACAACGGTTGGCATCTGGGGGAACACGGACACTGGGGTAAGTTGACCAACTATGAAGATGCAGCACGCGTGCCGCTAATCATCTCAGCTCCGAAGGTTCCAGGTGGCGTGAAGGCTCTCGCTCTTACCGAGTTTCTCGATGTGTATCCGACCCTCTGCGAACTCGCCGGCCTCCCAATTCCAACGCACGTACAAGGCAAAAGTCTGGTTCCGCTGATGCGGGGCGAAGACAGGTCGTTACACGAGGCTGCGCTCACGCAGATGAGCCATGGAAAAGGTAAGAATGGGACCATGGGCTGGGCGCTCCGCACGCCTCGGTACCGCTACATCGAATGGCGGTCCGCCGATTTCAGTGCAGACATGCCCGTATTTGGCAACCGGGTACAAGCGACTGAACTCTACGACTACCAGACTGATCCGCTCGAACGCGAAAACCTCGCGGGCAAGACCGAGCACGCGACCGTGCTGAAAGAGCAGCAAGCCCTCTTCGACAAACTGCTGCCGAATCTTCCGAAACGATTGGAATAGCAGCCCATGAAAAACACCCTCCCATTCCTCACCACCCTGCTGCTCGCGCCGCTGGCCGCCCTTGCCATCGCGCCGACGGCGCTCAAAACCGAATTCCTCGAAAACCCGATCGGCATAGACACGGCGAATCCGCGCTTTTTGTGGAGCGTCGAGGATTCAACCCCCGGCGCGCGACAGACGGCGTATCAGTTGCAGGCGGCATCTTCGGCGGAGAAGCTGGCCAAAGGTGAGGCCGACCTCTGGGACAGCGGTAAGGTCGCTTCTGACGAAACGCTAGGAGTCGAATACGGCGGTCCGGCGTTGCGCAGCCGCTCGTTTGTCTGGTGGCGGATCAAGGTCTGGGATGGAAACGCAAAAGAATCGGAGTGGAGCAAACCGGCGATGTTTTCGGTGGGCCTGCTCCAACCGCAGGACTGGCAGGCGAAGTGGATCGGGGCGCCGCCGGACAATTCGGTGAAGCCGCACTTCGGATTCCGTTCGAAGGAGGCGGCAGCAGAAAATGAGATCAAATGGGTGCAGGTGGATCTCGGAAGTGTCCAGAACATCGACGGTTTCAAACTATGGGGCACCTGGCCGGTGGAAGTCTTCTCGCCTTCCGGTGATGGCTTTCCATTGCGATTCAAAATCGAGGTGGCGCAGAAGGAGGATTTTTCCGATGCCAAGATCGTGGTGGATCGGACTGCCCGGGATTTTACCGGAGATTTGACTGAAATCGGTTCGGGCGCGGTCTCCTTGACTTGCCCGCCGGTCGCCGCGCGCCATGTCCGGCTGACCGCGACCAAGCTTTCCGGATCCTACGAGATGGCGGGTGCCATCAGTCCTGGGAAATGGGATGATTCGGTGGAGCGCTGGCGGGCCGTGCCCACCCCCAAGAAGAATAAAAACACCTCATGGAAACTTGCCCTTGCGGAGATGGAGGTGATGAACGGTGGAAGCAATATCGCCCGGGGAGCCAAGGTGACGGCTTCCGATTCCTACGAGGACGCCATCCCGCCGAGTGCCACGGCCTACAACCGCGAAGGCTGGAAACGGGAGCACCTGACCGACGGTCGCACGGAAGGAACGCCCGGTTCGCTGTTCTCGCGGCAACAACCAACTCCGCTCCTGCGTAAGGAGTTTACGATATCCAAGCCGGTGAAGCGGGCCACTCTTTATGCCACGGCGCTGGGTAACTACGAGG
>CANFNA010000120.1 GCA_947448395.1 Chthoniobacteraceae bacterium | reverse complement strand
GGTCTTAATACCCGTGGCGGGTTTGGTCATGGAAAAGGCCAACGCGTTTGTCTTCAAATTCGTCGGGGGGAAGGCTGTGAAGACGGCTGTGAAATTGGGTTTTAAGGATTCCTTGAATGTGGAGGTTCCGGAGTTGAAGCCGGAGGATACGGTGCTGCTTGTCGGGACGGCTGTAGTGGCCGACGGGCAGGAGGTAAAACTCAAGGTGGCGGAGCCCGGAGTTGTGAAGTGAGGATGGGATTGGGTGAACCAGTGAGCGTGTTTATGAAAAGAATCTTTTATTTTTGGGGATTGGCGATGGTGGCGCAAGCCGAGCCGGCTTTTGTGGATTGGCCGACGGTGATGCGTTTAGCGGGGGCCAAGAACGAGGAAGTCGCATTGGCTCGGATGCAGCATCAGCGTGCGCTCTTGGATTGTGATCAGGCGTGGCAGCGTTTTTGGCCGTCGTTGACGATTGGGAGCCAGTTTCGGAATCACGAGGGGCGGCTACAGGACGTGGTGGGGAATGTGTTTGATGTGCGCAAGGAGCAATACACGGTAGGGGCGGGTGTGCAGGTGGATTGGGTGCCTGGGGACATGTACTACGGTGCCTTGGTGGTGAAGCAAAAGGCGCTGGTGGCGGAACATGCTTTGGAAAAGGCGCGTTTGGAAGTGCTTCGTTCTGCTGCGGGTCAGTATTTTGATCTCCTAGCGGCAGAGGCTGCGGTGGACGTTTGGCGGGAGGATCTTTTGGTGATGGAGCGTTACTCCAATCAGTTGGGGAATGCTGTGCAGGTGGGAACGGCGTTTCGATCTGACTTGTTGAAAGTGGAGACCCAGCAGGCTCGGTTGCAGTTGCAGCTCAAGCGGGCCCAAGAGCAGTTGGGTATGGCAGCGGCTCGTCTTGCTGAGACGCTGCGACTGCCTCCGGAGGCTCAGTTGCGGCCGGCAAAATCAGATTTGATTCCGATGCGGGTGATCAATAGCAGCGCGATTGGGGATTTGGTATCGAAGGCGCAGTTGAGTCGGCCGGAGATTAAGGCGATGCAGGCTAGGAACGAGGGCTTGCGCCGAGAGGAGGAGCGCGTTCGGATTGGGCCGCGCATTCCGACTCTGCAAGCTGGCTATACGGCTGGTGGACTTGGCGGGGGGAGAAATGGATCGAGCGGTAATTTCGGGGAACAGCAGGATTTCTTTGTGGGTTTGGGCTGGAAGATTGGGCCGGGAGGTTTGTTTGACTCGGCTCGCCAGAAGGCGGCGGCGACTTCGAGGGAATCTGGCGTGTTAGAAATGCAGCGAGCGAAGGCGTCTGTTGGGCGGGACGTGGTTGAAGCCGCCCTACGATCGCAATCGAATGAGGATCAGATTCAGATCAGTGAGCGCGCGGTCAAGGCCGCGGAGGAGATGAGTAGCCTAGCGACGGAGCGACAGGCGAGTCAGGTGGGGGTGGTTTTGGAATTCGTACTAGCGCGGGAGGATTTGGCCAGGGCCCGCTTGGATCGCGTGCGCGCGGTCACGGAATTTAACAAGGCCCAACAGGATCTCCGGTGTGCTCTCGGCGATGCGTCTGGGGCCGAGTTTGGGCGGTAAGGCTCGGCTTGTTTAAAAGGGGAGGTTGGGGGCGGACTTTGGGTTCTGCGTTGCCGGATGGAAATCAGGGCAGCGATCGTGAAACGGAAGATAGAGGCCATGTTTATCACAAAGGCCGTCCTGTCCTCGAACGGAGCCATGGGCGGATCCCATGGCGGTGAGTCCGGGGAAGGCGGATTCCAGTTCGCTCGGGGCGTTGTGGAAGTGGAGGCAAAGACCGCAACAGATCTCGGAGGGGCTTTTAGAGGGATGTGCGCTCAAGCTGGAAGTGGTCAGTCTCAGTGGGACAGCCCAGCCCAATGGTTTCCGAAGACGTGAACGGAGAGGATGTAGCCGAGAATGAGGTTCACCAGAACCCCAACGCTAAACGCCACGAGCGGGCGTCCGCCAGAGGGGGCGAGTTCTCGGATTCGGGTTGTGAGACCGATGCTCAGGAAGCAAAAGGTGAAACACCAAGTTCTGAGGGCGATAAGCGGTGCGACTAGCAGGGGTTTTACGGATTGATTGTAGTCGCCTAGAGCGGAGTGTCGGGAGGCGTAGGTTACTAGGAGGGAGGCCGCCAAGAATCCGACGATGAATTTTGGAAAGCGCCACCAGACTTGCGTGAGGTCCGCTTTGCGGCCGGTCTCGGACTTTTCCCAAACGGTGATGGAAACAATGGACAAGATAAACGCCCAGATTCCGATCCAAGCGTCTCTGCCGACGACTTTGATCAGGGTGTAAGCGTTCACGGCCTGCTCCGAGGTTCCGGAGATTCCGTGGTCAGGCCCCGCAAATCCGCCGTAACTTTGGGCCGCAGCTAGTCCTGCAGCGTCGGCGAATTCAGATGTCCCGATCCAAGCGCCTCCAATTCCGGCGGGGAGATGAAGCATTCTGGCAACGAGGGGAAGAGCGAAGACGAGAACGATGGCGAAGAGAACCACGAGGGTAATGGCAATCGGCGGATGCTCTTTTTTTGCACGGACGGCCCCCGCGACAGCGATGGCGGCTGAGACACCGCACACGGCGCCGCCGGCTCCCATCGTGGCGGCAAGGGTGCGTTCAAGACCGAGTTTTCGGGCGGTCAGAAAGATCGTCATGAAGGTCGCCACGGACACGATCGAGGCCTGCAGAATGGCGATGGGGCCAGCCCACAAGATCAGAGTGAAGGGGAGGCCTGCCCCCAAAAGAACGATTCCCGTTTTAACGTAAAACTCGACGCGGAATCCGGTGTCCATCCAGCGAGGCAATCCGACGAAATTGGAGATTAAGAGTCCGAGTAGAAGTGCCACGAGTGGCGGTTCCAGGGTGAAGGTGGCGGCCTTTTCCCAAGAGCCCAACACGTTGATTGCGAGCGAGAGCAGATAGATGAGGATGAATGAGGGGACAAAAGAGCGGAGCCGGTGACCCAGCACGGCAGCGGCCGTGGCAAAGAGGGTTAAAAAAATCCCGCACTGGGCAGCGTATCGAGGCAGCTTTGCGACAAGGTCAGTGGTGATTTGGGCGAAGTTTGCCCATTTTTTTGGAGCCACGGCGATCCACTCCAGACTGGAGTGGCTTTGGAAACACAGGAAAGAGGTGAGAACGAGGCCCAAACCTATCCAAACAGCCCACCAATCCTCTTTCAGCCAGAGTTCTTTCCAGCCAGGAGATTGGCGAGGCTCTACGGAGTTGGTGGGGTTCGCGGGATGGGCTGAGCTTGGAGCGTTCATTTAAAGGGGACGGATTCAGGAAAGTGGGGCGGATCTCAGAGGCGTACGTTATCGATGAGGCGAGTTTTCCCGAAGAAGACGGCTAATGCGATGACGTCGCCCTTCTTTAGATGCTGAACGGGCTCTAAGGTGGATCCGTTGACGAGAGCGAGGTAATCCAATCGTCCGAGCGGGGCTTTGGAGAGGATGGCTTCGATTTGCTTTCGAAGTGCAGCGGCTCGGGTTTCGCCCGCTAGGAAGTTTTTTCGAGCCATTTTGAGGCTCTGGGAAAGGGCAACGGCTTGAGTGCGTTCCTCTTTGGAAAGGTAGACGTTGCGGGAAGAGAGGGCGAGTCCGTCGGGTTCCCGAACTGTTTTCTCAAAGACGAGTCGAACTGGAACATTCAGGTCGCGAACCATCCGCTCAATAACGGCGCATTGCTGGAAATCTTTTTGTCCGAATACGGCGATGGTGGGTTGGCAGATTTGAAACAGCTTGAGAACAACGGTGCAGACGCCGCGAAAATGGCCAGGCCGAGAGGCCCCACACAGGCCCTGACTCACCGAAAGCTCCTCCACCCAGGTCGAGGCGTCCGCCTGATAAACAGCTTCCGGCTTCGGCGCAAAAAGAAGGTCGACGCCCAAGGATTCGCAAAGGGCCTGATCCTTTGCAAAGGGCCGCGGGTATCGGGACAGATCTTCTTTCGGACCGAACTGGGCAGGATTGACGAAAATGGTGGCCACGACGGTTCCTGTTTTTCCGGCGAGTGAACGGGCCCGTTTCAGGAGGGCGGCGTGACCGGCGTGGAGGGCCCCCATCGTTGGGACGACCACGAGCGGCTTAGGCGAGGCAAGACACAGGCGTTGTGTGGTTGCGATAGATTGGGTGGTTTTCAAGTCTGGGCGTGAAGGTTGGAGGAGGGCATCCAAACACGGCCCCTCGCTTCGGGCAACGTCCCTTCCGAAATGCTCTCAGAGCTTTCGGAAGCATTGTCCCGGTAAGGCTCGAACTTTCCGTTTGAGTTCGAGAGACATTAGAGCAGCGCCGACTTGGGATGCGGGTAACCCAGTGTGTTCGATGAGTTCGTCCATTCCGCGTTCGGTTCCACTGAGAGCCTCCAAAAGGGCGGTTTCCTGAGGCGACACAGGGGATTCGTTCGAGCTGTTGGAGGAAGTGTTGGAACCGTTGCGAAGGGTTGGAAACAGATCTTGGAGATCCTCTAAGATGTCCTCACTACCGGTGACGAGCTTTGCACCTTGCTGGATCAAGCGATTGCTTCCAGCGGAACTGGCCCGATCAATCGGTCCGGGGATGGCGTAAACCTGCCGTCCGTTTTCGGTGGCTAGGTTGGCCGTGATGAGTGCGCCGCTTTTCAAGCCCGCTTCGACAACGAGGATTCCGCTACCCCAAGCGGCGACAATCCGGTTGCGGTATGGGAATGTTTGCGGGCTTGGAGGAAATCCAACTGGGAACTCACTAATGACGGCGCCGTTTTTAGCGATTCGCTCAGCTAAAAGTCGGTTTTCTGGAGGGTACATTTCGGCAAGGCCAGAGCCGATAACTGCGATGGTGCGGCCTTGGGCGGCGAGTGCTCCGAGGTGAGCGGCGGTGTCGATCCCGCGGGCTAGACCGCTGACGACACAGAACCCGGCGTAAGCGAGTTGATAGCCGAAGCGTTTTGCGCATTCGGTTCCGTAGAAAGTGGCTTGGCGCGAGCCGACAATCGCTAATGCATGCTGGTCATGCGGGGTGAGCGTTCCTAGCACCTGAAGGAGGATCGGGGCGTTGGCGATTTGTTTCAGAGCGAGTGGATAACGCGGATCCTGATCGGTGAGCACCCAGCCTCCGAGATTCAGGAGGCGGCGCCGTTCTTCGACCCAATCCTCTGATTGAGCAGCGCGCAAGATGGAGTTGGCGGTTTCGAATCCGATTCCGGGTGCGCGCTCAAGTGCAGACTGTTGCGCAGAAATGGTTTCCAACGCAGAGCCGAAGTTGGCGAGCAAGCTGCGAATGCGGACGGGACCGAGATTTGGAATGAGGTGGAGGGCGAGGAGGGCATCTTCTTCATTCATTCAGAAGAGGCATCGGAGGCGGATGGTGAAGTGGCTTTCGCGCTTCTTCGGGTTGTAAGGCGCAAACTCACCGTTTTGTTACAGCCTTGTCATCTGTTTGTCACATCGGGCTGCGAGCGTCCGCAGCGTCTGACCGACCACCCTATAGCATTCGGTTTACCGAGAGTTGATGGATGGACGGTTCTTACAAATAAAACCAAACACACCATGTTGAACAAAACTACTGTCCAGTTGATGGCTCTCGGGCTCGTCAGCTCTTTCGTTGCCGTTGCAAACGCTCAGGATTCCGGAGCACTCATTGATGCGCTGATCCGGAAAGGCGTTTTGAAGGACCAAGAAGCTGAGGAGATCCGGTCTCAGATGACGCGCGATTTTGCGGCCAACAGCTCTGCCGGGAAGCTCAATTTGAGCTCGTCGGTGAAGGAATTGAAGCTCTCAGGGGATGTGCGTATTCGCACGCAGTACGACCAGCAACAGGCGCAGATTGTGCCGCCGAATCCAGATCACGACAGCCAGCGGCTTCGTTATCGCCTGCGCCTTCGCTTGAATGCGGATTATCAGGTTAACGACAATTTCTTCGCTGGATTGTCTCTCGCAACGGAAAGCAAGCCTGACTCTGGCAACCAAACGATGGCTGGTTCCGGTCAAAGCGTAACTACAACTAGTGATTATGGGAAGAATCTTCCTGGGGCAGGTTTCCAGAACTATAATGTGTACGTGAGTAGGGCCTATCTCGGATGGACTCCTATGAGCGGGGTGACCCTTATCGCAGGTAAACAGTCGAACCCTTTCTATACCACGGATCTTGTTTGGGATGCTGACATTAATCCAACAGGGTTTGTGGAGCGTTTAGATCTGCACAAGTTTTTTGAATTAGGATCTGCTGAGGTTTCGTTGATTGGCGGCCAGTTCGTGCTTCAAGACAACACTGAAAACAGCAACTGGGCTAACTGGAATACTCCGACTGCTGCCAAAACAGACTGGAAGGCGCGTGATGCGTTCCTCTATCAGACTCAGTTGTTGGCAACTTTGCCGGTTGCTGAAGGTGTCAAATTGACGGTGGCTCCCGGCTTGTTATTCTCTAACGGTGGTGCTTTTGATCCCAATGCCAATGGTCAAAACCCGAATGAGGCCGCATTCAGCGCTGCCTCTGGTGAAAAGACCTTGGATAATTTGATGGTGGTATTGGCTCCAGGGGATGTTTCCACGACTATCGCTGGAACGAAGGCTAAGTTCCTCTGGGATTTTGCTTATAATACGGACGGTAATCGTATGAAGCTGTTATCTGTAAGCGCTGCTACTCCTTCCAAGCCAACTTTTGCTGACAAGGGGGCTTATCTTGCAGGGTTTCAGCTGGGGGAAAACAAAAAGAAAGGGGATTGGTCTCTTTCGGCTAATTATCGCAGTGTAGGAGCGATTTCCATTGATCCTAACATTAATGACTCAGACTGGGCTCTCAGTAAGACCAACATGGCTGGTTATAAGGCAGCCTTTGTCTATAATTTAGGGGATGCGGCTACAATCGGCCTCACCTATTACAATGCAAATAACATCCGCAAAAATTGGAATTTCTCGACTCTGGGGGACAAGAACTCCGTTTCGGTGATCCAGTTGGATGCCATTGTGAAGTTCTAGTTTTTTGGTGTGTAATCTCCGGCTGGGGCGTTGTTCCAAGGGGCGTCCCAGCCGCGAGTTTGCGCCAAACGGTTCGCTCTTTTTTCCCTTTTCCTCGGGTCAGCTTCGCAAGACCCTCTTCTCGATTCACTTTCTTTCTAATTACATGAAACGTTCACTTTCTCTTCTCACTCTGGCTTTGGCACTCGGTCTCGCACCTGCGCAGGCTGAAAAAATCGTCATCAAGGGTTCCGACACCCTCGGCGCAAAATTGGTCCCTCAGTTGGCGGAAGCCTACAAGGCATCCAATCCGGGAACCCAGTTCTCCATCGCTGCGGAAGGTTCTACGACCGGTCTCACTGCAGTCATCGAGGGAACCGCCGACATCGGGATGTCCAGTCGTCGTGCCAAGCCAACAGAGCAATCTGCTGGAGCCGCCAAAGGAGTCACATTAACTCCAACCATTGTGGCGTATGATGCCATGGCCGTGATTGTGAACGAGAGTAGTCCTTTGAAGGCGCTCTCTAAGGCGCAGGTGGAGCAGATTTTCACCGGCGACGTTCGTGATTGGAGTGCAGTTGGCGGCAACGCCGGAAAGATTTCGGTCTACACGCGCAACACCTCTTCCGGGACTTACTCTGACTGGAAGGAACTGGCGATGAACAAGCGTGATTACGCAAGTGGCTCCCAGAAGATGGCTGGCAATGAGCAGATTGTAGCGGAGGTTGCCAAGAATCCGAATGGGGTTGGATATGTTGGGATCGCCTACATTAAGGCTTCTGGAATCAAGGTTTTGTCGGTTGACGGTCAGGTTCCATCCGCGGCTTCGGTGCGTGCGAAGACCTATCCTTACAGCCGTCCGACCTTCTATTTCACGAATGGGGCTCCTTCTGGGAAGGCAGCGCCTTTCACGGAATTTACACTGAGTTCCAAGGGTCAGGCAATTGTGGAACAGGTTGGTTTCGTTCCTGTTAAATAATTCATTTATGAGTCAACGGAGCCCGTTTAGCCGATAGGCGCGGGCTCCGTTTTCTTTTACGAATCATCCTCGGCTTGCACGCTGCAAGAGAACGGGGATGATCAACAGCCCCCGAGTTGTTTTGTAGTTCAAAGGTTTTCCACGCCGTCAGACATCATTATGCAAGGTTCAGAGAGGAACGAGGCTTTAGCCTCCGCTTTGAAGGGAAAAACTCGGATTCGTATTCTGGGTCTGACTTTTGACGACATCGTGCGGTATTTCTTCGCGGGGAATGCTACGGTTGCGGTGATTGTGTTGGCGCTGATTCTAATTTTTCTGAGCAAAGAAGGTCTCGGTTTCTTCAATCAGAATCGGAACAACCTGCAGGTGTACCGGAAGGCTGGTTTGGAATACGTTGATCTGATGCGGAGCCCTATTGAGAGGTTCACGGGGTTAACGCGCTCTTTAAGCCAGATTCGTTTAGAGAGATTTAAAAAGCTAACTGCCTCTGGGAAAGATGTGGAGGCGGCCAACGCTGAGCTAGCGGCACTGGATAGTTTTGCAGGGAAGCTTAATGGGGCGGCTGGGGACGCGAGGAGTCTTGTTTCCGATCTCACTGAGTTGGCCTCGGCGATTAAGACGAAGGCGCAGGTGAATGAGGATCGCGAGGAACAGAGACGGATGTTGCTGCATGCGGGTAAGAGAGAAGAGGCAGATGCAGTGCGGGTGGAGGTGGTGAATTTCGGCGATGAATTAAAGGCTCTGACGGGGACTTTGCCCGCATGGAAGGAGGCGGTGGTCGAGTTCCAGACTAAATTGGCGGCAGCGGTGACGGAGGCCCGGGGAGCGGAATGGGCGAATAGCGATGTCTCAGTCCAGAAGTTGCTGATTCGTGTGGAAAAGTACGGATCGGAACTGGGTGGGGTTGCTTCTCAGTTATCGGGGTGGCGTTGGGAAGAGGAGGTTCCGCTAACCCGTTCGTTTAGTGCGTTTTTGTTGGGCAGAGAATGGATTACGGCGAGTTTTTGGCAGGATTGGTATGGGATTCTTCCGCTGTTCTCCGGTTCGCTGTTAGTTTCGGTCATTGCGATGTTGATTGCGGTGCCTTTCGCGATTTCAGCAGCAATTTACGTCTCGGAGGTAGCGAGTGCCCATGAGAAGGCGTTGATTAAACCGTACATCGAGTTTATCTCCGCGATTCCCTCAGTGGTCCTTGGGTTCTTTGGAATTGCGATTCTAGGAACGGCGCTGCGGTCGATCTCGGAAGTGAGTTGGTTGAGTTGGATTCCCGGTTTTCCAATGTCGGAGCGTCTGAATTCGCTAACGGCAGGGTGTTTATTGGCATTTACGTCGATACCGACGATTTTCTCCTTGGCAGAAGATGCCTTGGCGAATGTTCCGAAGCACTTCAAGGAGGCGAGTTTTGCGCTTGGCGCAACTCGGTTACAGACCCTGGTGAGGGTGCTTATCCCCGCGTCTTTATCGGGGATTATCTCCGCAATTTTACTCGGTTTTGGACGGGTAATTGGGGAGACGATGGTGGTTCTTTTGTGCGCGGGAAATCGAATTGCGATTCCGGATTTTTCGGAAGGGATTGG
>CANFNA010000119.1 GCA_947448395.1 Chthoniobacteraceae bacterium | reverse complement strand
CCTGGGGCGATGCGGGACGGGATCGATTTTCTTTTGAACTTCCAGTGGGATGTTTCGCAGCGGCAAAACGTCACGGTAGGTCTCCTTGAACCTGCTTCTGCCTCTGCAATAACTGAAATCTCGCATCTACCGGGAGTACGACGGGTGGAACCATTTCGTTCCGTGCCGGCTCGGATTCGCTTTGGGCATCATTCTCGGCGTCTTTCAGTGACTGGGGTGTCGCAGGATGCGGAATTGGCACGTTTGTTGGATGATCAAGCGCGTCCGGTGTCGATTCCGCGTGAGGGGGTGGTGATTTCAAAGAAGCTTTCTGAGGTCTTTGGAGTGCGTCCTGGGGATCTGATTGAGCTGGAGATTCAAGAGGGGCGTCGGCCGAAGATTCAGGTGGAGTTGGCTGGGTTGGTTACGGATTATGCGGGGCTTGCTGCCTACATGGATCTTGGTGCGCTGCATCGGTTAATGCGGGAGGGCGGGACGGTGAGTGGGGCTCACTTGTCATGGGATATTGACCAAGGAGAATCCTTTTGGCGGAGGGTACGCAAAATGCCACGCATCGCCTCCGTGATGGTGAAAGAGGCGGTGCGTGCCTCGTTTCGTCAGAGCACAGGGGAGATGATCGGGATGATTCAGACCCTGTATTTCGGGTTCGCGGTCGTGGTGGCTTTTGGGGTTGTTTACAATAGTGCGCGGATCGCGCTTTCGGAGCGAAGTCGGGATCTTGCGACCTTGCGGGTGATCGGATTTACGCACCGTGAGGTTGTTGGATTGTTTGTGGGGGAGTTGGCGGTTTTGACTTTGGTGGCTATTCCTTTCGGATTGGGATTTGGGAGTCTTCTGGCTAATCTGATTGTTCAGACTGCGAGTACTGAAACGGTAAGACTTCCATTGGTTCTCACCTCCAAGACGTTTGCGATGGCGGTATTGATCGTGTTGGTGTCCTCCGCAATTTCGTGCGTGACCGTGAGTCAGCGACTGAGGCACTTGGATTTGCTGGGGGTTTTGAAGTCTGCGGAGTGAGGATGGCGACTGATGAGGGCACGACGGTTCCCGGCTTTGCGGAATTTTAGTCCACTGCTAAAGACAAAGTGTGCGCCTTATTCACGCTTCCTATTTCAAGACTGTTAATCGGCAAACCGGTCGAGTGGGGATCTGGATGCCTTGGCTGTTGGGGCTATTGGTTGTGGCTGGGATTGTCGTGGGAATGCTTCCAAAGGCTACGGAGGTGGAGTTGGGGGAGGTGGTTCAGGGGCCACTCGTGGTGTCGGTCGTGGAAGAGGGCAAGACGAGAATCCGCCATCGGCATGTGATTTCGCCGCCGTTTGCGGGTTCACTCAAAAGGATTGAGCTTCGCTCGGGTGATCCGATTGAAGCGGGCAAAACGGTGTTGGCTGAAGTTCGCGGGGAATGGGCGGGGTTCTTAAATCCGCGACTCTTGGCGGAAACGGAGGTCCGAGTGAAGGCCGCAGAGGCATCGAAAGCGCGCAGTGGTTCCGCGTTGGAACGGGCTCAGACGGCACTGGATCTTGCCATCAAGGAACGGACGCGATCTTCGACTTTAAAGGAAAGCGGTGCCATTTCCTCTCGCGAATGGGATGCGGCGGAGAATCAGGTGGAACTGTTAAAGCGTGAGGTTCGAACGGCCGAGTTTTCCAGAGATGTAGCGGCTTTTGAGTGGGCGCAGGCGCAGGCGGCTTTGCAGCAAGCCAAAGGCCCCGAAACACAAGGGGAGGATCGGGTTTACCGGATCGTTGCCCCGATCTCTGGGGTGGTGCTTCAGGTGATGGAAGAAAACGAACGTTTCGTAACGGCCGGATTTCCGGTGATGGAGGTGGGAGATTTGAAGGATCTAGAGGCCGAGATCGAGTTGCTTTCCAGCGATGCCGTGACGGTGCGTCCGGGGGCGGAGGTGTCGATTGAAGAGTGGGGAGGAGGGCATCCTTTGAAGGGGCGGGTGAGCGTGGTTGAGCCTGGCGCGTTTATGAAGATTTCGGCATTGGGGGTAGAGGAACAACGGGTGAAGGTGCGCGTCGATTTTGCGGAATCGATTCCTGAGGGTTCATTTTTGGGAGATCGATATCGAGTGGAGGCTAGGATTCAGGTGTGGAGCGCGGCGTCTGTTGTATTGGTACCTACTGGAGCGTTGTTTCGGCGGGGAGGGGACTGGTTTTTATTTTTGGAGACAGGGAATGCAGCCCGCTTGGCCCGGGTAGAGATTGGCCACTCCAACGGACGCTTTGCGGAAGTGAGTTCTGGGGTCAAAACGGGGGACCGGGTCGTTCTGCACCCGCCAGACACCCTAGAATCAGGGAAGACCATTCGGAGACGCCGGTTGGACTAGGACTGAGCTAGTTGGATCAACGAATGCACCAGAGGTGCTTTTCGGTGCGGAGGAAGAGTCCGCCGTCTGAGATGGCGACGGAGGCGTTCATGATGCCGTCCGAAAGCGAGTTGGTGGCGATCAACTCGAAGGTAGGTGATGCTTTCAAAATAAAGACGTCGCCGCCCTGATTGTTGACGTAGATCTTGTCGCCTGCGAGGACCATGGACGCCCAGCTTTCGGAGCGTGGTCCGGTGCCTGTGAGGCGTTGTTCCCAAACCGTCTCGCCGTTTTCAAGGCGGATGCACTGGGCGGTTCCAGGAGTGTTCAGAATGTAGAGATGTCCCTGATAGATGACGCCGCTACCAATGCGTTGTTTATCCCGAACTTTCTGCCAGAGGCGTTTTGCTGTCATGTTTCCGGAACCGCCGGCGCGTACTGCGACTGTGCTTCCGCCGTAGCCTCCGGAGCCAATGACGAGACCTTCCCCAGCCATAGCGGAGGTGTAAAGGAGCGGGTTGAGTCCTTCACATGTCCAGAGTTCTTTGCCGGTTGCGGGGTCGAAGGCTGAGAGTTTTCCTGGGAGGCTGACGACGAGCTCAGAACGGTTGCCGACGGGAACAAGAATGGGGGTACTCCACGATCCGATCTCGCCCTGTTTTCCGGCGAAACCGTCGGTGCGCTCTGCTGGGTGTTCGTGCGGGAAATCAACCCTCCAGAGCTCTTTTCCGGTGCGTTTGTCGAGGGCGCACAAGAAGTGCCGTGAACCGGGGCCGAAATGAATGAAGCAACGGTTCTCGTCGAGAACGGGCGATGCGGCGTAGCCCCACTGGTGGTCGATGAGACCGAGGTCTGTGCGCCAGATTTCTTTGCCGGAAAAGTCGAAAGCGAAGATGCCGGCGGATCCGAAGTTGGCGACTACCCTTTCGCCGTCAGTGGTTGGAGAAGCGGCGCAAGGGGTGTTAGTGGGATGAAATTTTTCGGGAACTTTGGAAGTGGTGCCGGACTCCCAGAGGGTGCGGCCATCCTTACGGTTTAGACAGAGTAGCAGGCGTTTATCGCCAAGGGGTTGGGTGAGAAAGATGCGGTCATTCCAAACAATGGGCGTGCTGTTCCCTTTTTCTGGGAGACTGACTTTCCAATGAACGTGCGTTTCAGGCCCCCAGGAGGTTGGGAGATTGGCTTCCTCCGCGATTCCGGTTCCGAGAGGGCCGCGCCATTGCGGCCAGTTTGCGGAGAGGGCAGGCAGCGAGAGAATCAATGAGGAAGCGAGGAGCGCGGCTGAGAATCGCGAATGAAAATGGGTCGGCACTTTGGCCACGGTTCTGGAGTGCATGGGGGAGAGTCGGTGGTTTGGATTAAAGGAGGCCGACGTGTTTCAGGGCCTCTGGGGTCGGGCCATCGAAGTTGACGGTTGGCACGTTCCCAACGTAGCCGATGTCTTTCATGCCCTCCGGCGTTGTGTAAAAGCCGCCCGCCGCGACGAATTTGAAACGTGAGAAATCAGCGCACGGTTTCTTGAGGTCCTTGGATTTTGCTTTGTAGGCGACGTCGTCTGCGAGGGTGTGCAATTTTTCGAGAGGGAGTTTTGCGAGTGGAGATTGGAATCGTTTTTGGGATTCGGTTTCAAACCAAGCAATGCAGTCCAGGACGGGTTGCCGATCGGCTGAGGTTTCTGGATAAGGAGCGCTGATCCATTCATCGACAAAGTCGTGCACGTGGAGAGTTGAGGCGCTTGGGGCGGTGTCATCGGCTGGGAAAATTAAATCGCAGAGGATGGCAGTGCTGGCGCGTTGGGAATCGGAGAGGGTGAGGGGCCAGAGGTCACCGGGCTTGTAGAGTTTGGAGAGGTTGGGATCGGTGCCGTAGCCTTTTGGAACTGGAGTGTGTTGGACGACGGAACCGGCAGAGGTCCATGGGATGGCCAAAGCGTTTCGGATTCCTGTGGAGGCTGCAGTTGTGGTGGCAGTCGCTGCGAGAAGCCATTGCATGGCGCGTCGGCGATCCATGTTCGCGGGGGTTGACTCTGGGGACGATGAAGAGGAATTCATAGCAGCGGTTTAGAGGTTTCCTTTGCGCATTTCTTCGAGCATGTAATCGCTCGCGCGCCAAGCGAGAGCCATGATGGTGAGGGTGGGATTTTTATCGGCGTTGCTGGCGAATGCGCCTCCATCGTTGATGAAGAGGTTTGGGATGTCCCACGTTTGATTCCATTGGTTGCAGACGGACTTGGACTTTTCAGAGCCCATGATGGTGCCGCCGACTTCGTGGATGATATGGCCACCGGGATGGATGGCCTCATCGGCTGGTTTTGGGTCGCTCGCTTTGCCGCCCATGGCTTCGATGATGTTTTTGAAGGTTTGCTGCATGTGCGCGGCTTGCTTCAATTCGTGTTCCGACCATTTCCAGTGGAAACGCAGGACGGGGATGCCCCATTTGTCTTTGAGGTTTGGATCCAATTCGCAGAAGGAATCTTCATTGGGAATCATCTCTCCACGGCCGCTGAAGCCTAAACGACTTCCGAAATAGCGGCGGACCTCGTCCTTGTATGTTTTCCCGTAACCGAGAGTTCCAGAGCCCTCGCCCATTCGTGGCATGCGACGACCGGATTGGAATTCGATGTGATAACCGCGAGCAAATCCGAGGTTGCCCGCGAGTTGTTCTTTGTAGAGCCACCAAGGGATGTAGACGTGGCCGCCGGCGCCCTCTTCGTTGTGGATTGGAACATTTTCGAGAGCGGGAATCCGTCCACCGAGATCGGCGCCGACGGTGTCCATGATGTATTTTCCGACGAGGCCCGTGGAGTTGGCGACACCATTGGGGAAGCGGCTGGATTTAGAATTCAGAAGGATTCTGACGGTTTCGCCGGAACTAGCGGCGATCACAACGACGCGACCTTTTGCGCGGAATTCTTTGCCGGTGGTCTTGTCGATGAAGAGGACGCCTGTGGCTTTTCCGGCGTCGTTGACCAGAACTTCACGGGCCATCGCGTTGGGGAGGATGTCTAGGTTGCCTGTCGCGAGAGCTGGAGGCAGATGGACGGTGGTGGACTGGTAATTGGCTTTGATGGAGCAGCCGCGTCCACAATCCGTGGCCCAGAAGCAGGCAGCTCTGGCGCGCATGGCATCGGCTAAGATGTTTTGGGCGCGGAGATTGCCGGGATGAAGTTTTGCGGGGAGATTGTCGGCGTCTTGGCGAGTGCTAAGCACGGCGCGGTGGATGGGGATGACAGGAATGCCCATTTTTGCGGCGTGTTTTTTTGCGAGAAGCTCGCCAACACGCGCTTTTGGGGGAGGGAGGAGAATGCCCTCGGGAGAATTGGGCGTATTTTCGAGTCCTTCATTGGAGCCGTAAACGCCGACGAGCATTTCTACTTTGTCGTAATAGGGTGCGACATCTTCGTAGCTGAGGGGCCAGTCGAATCCGAGACCGTCGCGTGAGCGCGGTTTGAAGTCGTAGGGACCGTTGCGGAGGGAGATACGGCCCCAGTGGTTGGTGCGGCCGCCGAGCATGCGTGCGCGCCACCAGAGGAACTGCCGTTTCGGGTCTTCGGAGGCATTTGTGTAGGGCTCCCCCGGAACGCTCCATCCGCCATCGACCGTGGAGTCGTAAAATCCGAACGGTTTGTCTGAAGTTCCGTGGCCTCGAAGTGGGGCGTTGGAGTGGTTTTGAAACATCGCGGTTTCCGTGACGGGATCGTAGTTTCGACCGGCTTCGAGCATGAGGACCTTTGCGCCGTTCATGGTGAGGGTGTAGGCGGACTGGCCGCCACCGGCGCCTGAGCCGACAACGATGACGTCGTAGGAATCCTGAAGTTGGTTGAGTGCGATGATGGGCATGATGCGGAGTGTCGGTTAGGCGAGGGAGTGTTGTTGGAGGACGGAGACGTAATACGGTTCGCCGCGGTGGATATTGGCTCTCCAGTCGAGGTGGGAGTCGTCGTCGGCACGGTCGCTGATGTATTTGTAGCAGTGGAACTCGGTGGATGACGCGAGGCATGCTTTGGCGAGCGCGTAGGCTTCCATATCGACGAGATCTGCGGCGAATTCGCAAGTGGCGGTGGTGACGAAGCTGTCTCCGGAGGAGCAGGTGAGGCCGTGGTCTCCAAGATCGAGAACGATATTGGATTCGAACGGGGTTTCTCCTGGAGAAAATCCGAGAGCGGTGACCTGCATGTCGCGTTGGAGGAATCGGGTGCAGCGGTGGAGGCCGTTTCCGACGGTGAGTCCACCGGCGGTGCCGAAGTTCCAGATGCGTTTGGGGCGATAGCGTTCGATGAGTCGAGCGGCGGCGATGGCGGCGTTGACTTTGCCCACGCCTGTTTGGAAGACGTGGGGAAGTTTTGAGAGAGCGGGAGCTTCGTCGGCGAGAGCGATCAGAACGAGATCATTCATCATCTGCGCAATTCAAGAGGGAGTGGACGCGGACGCCTTGCTGTTGGAGTTGGGTTTCTCCTCCGAGGAAGGTGAGGTTGATGAGGGCGCCCAGATGGATTTTTGAAGAGGGGACTTGGAAATGTTTATTGAGCAGGGCGACGATGGCTAGAGCGGTGCCGCCTGTGGCTAAGACGTCGTCGACGATGAGAACACGCTTTTGTGAAAGGTCACATGCGGATTGCATGCTGATGGAAGTCTCGGCGTACTCGTATTGATAACTTTGCGAGACCGTGGCGCCTGGGAGTTTGCCGGGTTTTCGAGCGAGGTGAAGGGGGAGAGAGGTGGCGTAGGCGACGGCGGCGCCCCAGATGAAGCCGCGAGCATCGGGGCAGACGATGGCGTCGATTTGGAGCGGTTGGCAGAGTGCAGCCAGTTCGTTGACGGTCCACTGGAAGGCTTCCGGGTTCTCTGCGATGGAGCAGATATCGAAGAAATTGACACCGGGTTTTGGCCAGTTTTGAACGGTGCGGATGAGTTTTCGGAGCGTGGTGGTGTCCATGGATCCGTGCGTCTCTGGCGGGTGAGGGGTGAGGGGTGTGGGATTAAGTCAGTGTTCGATCGCCGGCAGAGTGACGTTCTGGAGGCAGGTCGCGCTGGATTTCGTTGAGACGGTATCCGAAGCCCGGGCCGTGAATGGTCGAGAGGTCAAGGTGACCGTCACGGCGGCGGTAGAGGCCTATATGGACGAGGGACTCAGGCTTGGAGGTTTCGGGATAAAACTGCATTCCGTTGCTTTCGACACCGGCGATGGTTGGGGCGTGTGAAGCGAGGAGGGTGTGTGGGATTTGAGCGAGCATGGGATTACTCAAATCTTGCACCATGAGTTGCATGCCGTGAGCTCGGGCCCAGCAGAGGCTTAGCAGTGCGCCTGTTTGAGTTTTGCAGGTCTTGAGAGCGACGCCGGTCCAGCCGAGTTCGCGGCCGAAGCGCACGAGCCGCCAGTCGTGCGCGCTTTCGTCGAGGAAAAGCGGGACGCGCTGGCTGACGGAGTGCACATCGATGGGATGTTCCTCTAATTCGTAGGGGAAGGGTTGTTCAACGTAGCTGAGCAACGACCAAAGTGCGGGGACTTCGGCTTTGACACGGTCGAGGATGTCATTGACGTACTGAGGGTCGGTGACGGTGCAGTTGAAGTCTGCCGTGAAATTGGAGACGCCCAGAGCGATGCCGATTTGGCTGATGCGTTTGAGTCGTTCGAAGTCCCATTCGGAGTCATTGCCGCGGAGTTTTATTTTGAGGGCCTTGAGGCCGTCACGGCGGATCCAATCGGTGAGGATGGTGGGGTATCCGTCTTGAACTGAGTCTGCGCCTGGGTCGCCGGCTTCCAAAGCGTCGACGCCGCCAACGAGATGCCAGGTGAGGAGTTGTTTTTCTGGGACCGCACGAAAGAAATCCGAGGGTCTGCGGCCTGCAAATTGGATGTGTGAAGCGTCTTTGGCTGGGGAGAGGAAGTGTGCGAGGTCCGAGGGGAGCCACTGATCGTTGTAGGTCGAGTACGTTGGGACGTTGTTGGCGATTCCGAAGGCGTCGTGGAGAGCGATGTCGAAGGCGGAGGCGCAAACGAGAGCGGCGAGGGTGGGCAGGGCAAGTTCCTTTGGGAGGGAGTGGTTGAGGTCCTTGTGCAGGACTGGGAGGACTTCTTCCAAAAAGCGGTGGCCAATTTCGATGGGATGACCTTGGACAGGGAAGTCTGCGTAGGCATTGGTGAGCCGATCGCAGAATTCCATGAGAGCGTTGAGGCGTTTTTCGAAGGAGAGAGTCGAGGGCCAGACCCACTGAACGGAAAGAGGGGTCTCTCCCCATCCGCAGGCGCGGGAGCCGTCAGCGCGTTCTACTTCGAGGCAGACGCGAGCGCAGGTGACATCGGTGACCGTTTCGGGGCCGAATTTGAGGGGGACGCGTGCTTTAAAGGAGATGGGAATCCAACGAGCGGCGCGGATGCGGATGGCTGAAGGGTGCATGAAACCGAGGTTTGAAGGAGGAAGGAGCTGAGAGGACTTCGCGTAGGCGGCTGCGGGTGGGAGATCCTTTATTCGGGGAGCGGTTTGCCCTGCGTTTCTGGAGCGAAGAAACAGAGCATGATTCCGAGGACGTAAACGAGGGTGATGACGGCTCCCATTTCGGCGTAGCCACCGAAGTGAGCGACGAGTTGCCCGCTTGCGAGGGCACCGAACCCAGCGACGATGCGGCCGGCATTGTAAGCGAGACCTTGGCCAGTGGCGCGAACGCGAGTGGGGAAAAGTTCTGGGAAGTAGAGTGGGAAGAATCCGTAGAAAGAGGCGGTGGCGAAGGCGATGCAACCGACTTTGACGAGGAACAAGGGGCCCCATTCTGCGGGCATGCGGAACAGCCAGATGCTGAAGCCGAGACTGGCGACGCAGAGGATGGCATAGGCGACTCTTCTGCGGAGATGAGCGAGCACTAAGGGGCCGAGGAAGGATCCAATGGAGGCGGCAAAGCAGGAGACCATGTGCGCGGTTGCTTTGGCGTCTGGAACGGAGCCGCCGGTGAGTTTGTCGCTCCAGGAAGGGATCCATTGGACGGAACCCCAGGAGCCGATAAGCGCCACTGCTGAGAGGAGAATTCCGAGGACGGTTTTGGAGAGCAGAGGCGGGGTCAGAACCGTCCTGAGTTTAGAGTTGTCGTTATTGGCGGAATCTTTGTTGGAAGCAGTCCATTTTTCGGACTCTGGAACGAAGAAGCGGATGAAAAGGGTTAGGACGGCAGGGGTGGCGCCGACGAGGAACATCCAGCGCCAGGATTCTGGGG
>CANFNA010000118.1 GCA_947448395.1 Chthoniobacteraceae bacterium | reverse complement strand
TTTCCAAAAACACGCGCCACGTTTTGTAAAAATCTTTCATCTCTTCAACGCATAACGCTTGACCCACTCACGATTTCAAAGGACAAGAAAAACGCTGCGCACAACGTCCGCGCGAATTTTGCTACCAAGCACGCTCGTGACAACCGCCCCCCGATAAAAATTTAGCTCATGCGTTTTGGAATAAATTCCTTCCTCTTCGTTTCACCTTTCAAGACTGAGAGCACGAAACTCTTCAAAACATTTAAAGCATGGGGATTTGACACCGTTGAGGTTCCAGTCGAATCACCGGAGCACATCTCCCCCGCGAAACTAAAGGCCGCGGCAAGCAAAGCCGGCATCGCCATCGGTTCCATCTGCGCCTGTATGGGGCCGGGCCGCGATCTCCGCGGGACGACAGCCGAACAAAAGACGGCATTCGTCTATATTAAGACGCTCATCAACCAGGCCGCTGAAATGGGATGCCCTCGGGTGATTGGCCCGATGTACTCGGTGGTTGGAAAAAAGGGACCGGTGTCCGCCGCTCAGCAAAAGCATGAATTTGCAACGGTGGTCAAACATCTCAAGGCGTTAGCGAAACACGCTGAAGCAAAAGGGATCATCCTCTGCATCGAACCGCTAAACCGCTTCGAAACAGATTTCCTGAACACCTGCGATCAGGGATTGAAGCTCGTCAAAGCCATCGGTTCGAAAAACGTGGGTCTTCACCTTGATACCTTCCACATGAATATCGAGGAGAAGGATCAAGCCCTTGCCATTCGAAAGGTGGGCAAGTACCTCACGCACTTCCACGCTTGCGGCACCGATCGTGGGACCCCTGGAAACGACTCTCTCGATTGGCAACCCATCGTCACCGCTTTGCGTTCCATCAAATACAAGGGGGATGTCGTCATTGAGTCCTTCACTCAGGATGTGAAGGTGATTGCGGCAGCCGCTGCGATCTGGAGAAAAATCGAACCTAAGCGCAACGACATCGCGGTAAAGGGCCTCGAGAATCTGCACCGATTCTTCAAAACCAAAAAGACCTCTCCAAAATCGGCTCGCCGTAGCAAATCCAAAGCATAGTTCTCGGCGTGCCATCCAAAACTTTTCGTGACCCGTTAGTGTTAGTGAAACAAACCTCCCTCCGTTGAGGGAGTTCCTCAGTAAAAAACATAAACATAAACATATGGCTGCTGCTAAAAAAACCGCTGTGAAAAAGGCTCCTGCTAAAAAAGCCGTCGCAAAAAAGGCCGTCGCTAAGAAGGCTCCTGCTAAGAAAGTTGCTGCTAAGAAGGCTCCTGCTAAGAAAGTTGCTGCTAAGAAGGCTCCTGCTAAGAAAGTCGCCGCTAAGAAGGCCCCTGCTAAGAAAGTCGCCGCTAAGAAGGCTCCTGCTAAGAAAGCCGTCGCTAAGAAGGCTCCTGCTAAGAAAGCTGCTCACTAGTTCTAGGGCTCCCTGTTTATACACCGCCGTCCTTCATTCGCTTCACTCTTCGCGGGCTTTGTTCAGAGCCGGATTTAACTGTCCGTCTCCCGACATCCCAAAAATAGGGTCTCTCGGTTTCGATCAGAGGGATGAAGGACGGTGAGCGGTGTGCAAATAGTCTCCCTCAAAAAAAGCCCGGCCTCACACGCCGGGCTTTCTTTTATCTTTTTTTCGAAGGAGCCGTCCTTCAACTCAAGCGGCGATTCCCTTCCATCATCCAACTGTCCGCCCCCACCGCGCCAAACTGATTTTATGAATCTGGCCATTATTGGGGGAGGCCCTTCCGGTTTGTTCGCTGCCGAGACAGCCTCGCTTCAAGATCTGTCCGTCGCTCTTTTTGAAGCCAAACCATCTGTTGGCCGAAAATTTCTCGTCGCAGGAAAAGGCGGTTTGAATCTGACAAAGTCAGAGCCGCTAGACACTTTCGCCAGCCGCTACATTAACCCAGAAGCCCCTTTCAACTTCTGGCCTTCGACCCTCGCTCATTTTGACTCAGACGCCCTTCGAAAATGGGCCGCTAGTCTCGGCGTCGACACCTTTGTTGCTTCGACAAATCGGGTCTATCCTAAAGAACTCCGCGCCGCACCACTTCTGAGGCGGTGGGTCCAAAGACTCCGCGAAAGAGGCGTCAGTCTTTCGATGCGACATAAATTGATCGGAATCAAAATCGAAAACCGCATTGCTCTCGAATTCGCCGCGCCAGCCGAAAACAAAACGATTCACTGCGATGCCGCAATTCTTGCCTTGGGTGGTGCCTCCTGGCCAGAAACGGGTTCCGATGGAAGCTGGTGCCGATTCTTAGAATCCCACGGTGTTCACATCCAACCTTTTGCCCCTGCAAATTGCGGTTGGGAATGTCGTTGGCCATCGTCCCTTCTCAGCCTTGCTGAAGGCAAGCCGCTCAAAGCCATCCACCTCACTGCCGGTAACCACCTCGCAAAAGGAGAACTCTTAGTCACCCGCTATGGATTGGAAGGCGGCGCGCTCTATCAACTCGGTCCCACTCTCCGAAATATGGAATCCCCCGCCATCCATATCGATTTCCGTCCACATTCCACCGAGGAGCAGCTCATTGCCAAAATGGGTCCCATTCAACACAACTTTCTAAACGAGGCCCGTCAACGGCTGCGACTCGATGACGCCACCTTCGCCCTCCTCCTCAATTCATCAGAAACCGAGCCCTTCGATTCCTCCAAATCTCTGGCGCACCGTCTCAAAAATTTCTTCATCCCACTAAAAGGCCCACGTCCAATCGACGAGGCAATCTCCTCCGCAGGCGGAATCCGATTCTCTGAGCTCGATGAAAATCTCATGATCAAAAAACTCCCCGGCGTGTTCGTGGCGGGAGAGATGATCGATTGGGAAGCGCCTACAGGCGGGTATTTGCTTCAAGGCAGCTTTGCCACCGGACGTTCTGCAGCCGAAAACGCAGCCCTTTGGGTAAATCGCCGCAACCATGGACGTTGCTGATCCGCATCAGCACATTCCCTCTCACTGCAAAGCACGTCCCCGCCTCAGCGTCTCCACGATCTGCCCTGAATCGTAAACGCACCCGCCCCACGTTCCACCTCCTACTGCCTGCAACTCCGCCCACAGCATCGTGTCCTCCGGTAATGCAGCGTGCGGAGCCAGGTCATCCCTCGTGCTTCGCTGCACCAAGATTGAAGCGCCGTCCTCCGCACTAAACCGACGATCTCCCTCACCGATAAAATCAACACTGCCTGTCATTCCAACGCGATCCACCGTGATCCGAATCCAATCGCCCTCCTGAATCTTCCCAATTGGCCCACCCGCCAAGCCCTCCGGACCAACATGGCCAATGCATGCCCCTGTTGAAACCCCCGAGAAACGCGCATCCGTTACCAGCGCGACATCCCTTCCAAACGGCAGATGCTTGAGCGCCGAGGTCACCTGGTACGTTTCCTCCATCCCAGTTCCCATTGGACCAATCCCCGCCAGCACCATCACATCACCCGCCACAATTCTCCCCTCACGAAGTGCAGCAATCGCCGCTGCCTCACTTGCAAACACCCGCGCAGGACCCTCTTTCCGATACACACCGTCCAAATCGACCGCTCGCGGGTCAATCGCAGTCGATTTAATCACGGACCCTTCTGGCGCTAAGTTTCCAACCGGAAAAACAAGCGTCCCAGTCAGCCCCCGCTCTCTGGCTATCTGCGCACTCATAATCACATCTCCAGGATCCACCCCATCGTGTTCTGTCAAAAGTTGCCGAAAGCGCTCGCGCCTTTCGCTCGTCTCCCAAGCCTCAAGATTTTCCCCCAGCGTCCGCCCTGTCACGGTCAGCACCTCCAGATCAAGCAATCCAAGAGCACGCAAGTGCAGCATAACCTCAGGAACGCCTCCCGCCAAAAACACTCGCACCGTAGGATGATACTGCGGGCCATTCGGCAAGACGTCCACCAATCGCGGAACCGTTCGATTCACCTCAATCCAGTCCTGAACTCGAGGGCGTTCGAGACCTGCACTGTGCGCGATTGCCGGAATATGCAAAAGCAGGTTGGTCGATCCCCCAAAGGCCGCATGCACCACCATGGCATTCCGAATACTGCCCTTCGAAAGAATCCGACGCATGGTGATTCCGCGTCGCTCCAACTCTATAATACTCTGCGCTGAACGCACAGCCACCTCTCGCCAAACCGGTTGGCCCGACGGAGCCAGAGCACTGTGAGGAAGTGCCATTCCCAAAGCCTCAGCAACAACCTGCGAAGTCGCTGCAGTTCCTAAAAACTGACAGCCTCCACCCGCAGAACCGCACGCACGACACCCCAACTCCGCCGCCTCTTTGAGTGAAAGAAGCCCCCGAGAATACCGTGCTCCAATCGTCTGCACGGTACCTGCGTCCTCCCCCTTTGCGGGAGGCAACGTCACACCTCCAGGAACCAGGACGCACGGCAAATCATGCATCGCCGCCAATGCCATCATCATCGCAGGAAGCCCCTTGTCGCACGTCGCAACCCCGATGACACCGGCCCTCCGTGGCAAAGAACGAATCAGGCGCCGAAATACTAAGGCCGCGTCATTCCGAAACGGAAGACTGTCGAACATCCCATGTGTACCCTGCGTCCTCCCATCACAAGGGTCCGAGCAATAAGCCGCAAACGGAACCGTCTGCTGCCGTCGCAACTCCTCCGCTGCCGCCTGAACCTGCAACCCAAGCTCCCAGTGACCCGTGTGATACCCCAAGGCCACCGGACTTCCATCCGCCGCACGCAATCCTCCGAGCGTGCTAAGAACCAAAAACGACTTCCCGTTCGAAGACGCAGGGTCCCATCCCATCCCCACATTCTGCGTCAACCCGAACAAATCCCCGCTCGGACTGGACCTCAAAAGCTCGTCCGTCAACGGCAACGCCCCCGAGGGACCAACGCCCTTCGTCTCAATACGATAAACCTCGGGATCTGATGAAAAAATAGGGAGAGACATACGCGGCGAAGCGGAACGCTGCCAAATTCATCGACGAACTCCCAGACACAAGAGTTCAAATCGCTGGATCGACGGAAGACCGCTGGGCCACTCATAATTCAGGGATGTCCTCCTCCTCCCTTCGTGTCTTCCGTTCCCCTGCCGGCCTCGTCGTCGAAAAACAATCTCAATTCCATCTGCTCTCAGGCAACTCAATCGACACCCTTTTCACACAAGCAAATCCGGCTGAGTGGATCGAAACCCAGATTTCAAGTAGCCCTGAAATTACCCCGCCAAGCGAATGGCTATCACCCATCGGAACCCAAGAGGTTTGGGCCTCCGGAGTCACCTATCTCCGATCCAGAAACGCACGCATGGAGGAATCCAAAGACGCGGGAGGAGGATCTTTTTATGACCGTGTTTATGCCGCAGAGCGTCCCGAGATATTCTTCAAGGCCACCCCGCACAGAGTCATTGCCCCCGGTGGAAAAATGCGACTGCGATCCGACTCTCACTGGAATGTTCCAGAACCAGAATTGGCCCTCGCCATTAATTCTCACGGCAAGATCTTCGGATACACGGTCGCCAATGATCTCAGTTCCCGAGACATTGAGGGTGAGAATCCTCTCTACCTCCCACAGGCAAAGGTGTGGAGCGACTGCTGCTCACTCGGCCCCTGCATTTTAGTCGCCCCTTCCCCAGCACCAGAGACCATCATCGCCATGTCGATTTCACGTAGCGGCTCCGTTGCCTTCGAGGGCGCCACCTCGCTTTCACAAATGAAACGCACCCTTCCAGAACTCGCAGAATGGCTCTGGCGCGATAATCACTTTCCAACTGGATGCTTCCTGCTCACTGGGACCGGACTCGTTCCTCCAGATCAGTTCACACTCGCAAGTGGCGATGAAATTCAAATCTCCATCCCCCAGATTGGAACTCTCATAAACACCATCGCCTAAACCTCCCAAATCCATGTCACTTCACGGAAAACCCATCGTAGCCGGAGCCATTTTTCAATCCAGCGGGTCGACCTTTAAGGCCTTCTCCCCAATCAATACCCACCCGCTCGAGCCGCTTTTTGAAAATGCCAGCGCCGCATGCATTCATACTGCGCTCACCTCCGCCTCCGAAGCCTTCCGCAGCTATCGGAAGATCTCGAACGAACAAAGAGCCTCCTTCCTCGACGCGATTGCTGAGGAAATTCTCTCCCTCGGAGACACCCTGCTAGAGCGAGCCAACTTAGAAACCGGACTCCCATTAGATCGCCTCACCGGAGAACGTGGACGCACCGTGGGCCAGTTGCGCCTCTTCGCCTCGGTGATTCGAGAGGGCTCGTGGGCCGACGCACGAATCGACTCGCCCCTGCCCGCTCGACAACCCCTCCCACGCCCAGACCTCCGAAGCATTCTCGTCCCCATCGGCCCAGTCGTTGTCTTTGGAGCAAGCAACTTTCCTCTAGCATTCTCGGTCGCAGGCGGAGACACCGCCAGTGCCTTGGCAGCAGGATGCCCCGTTATTGTAAAAGGACATCCCGCGCATCCAGGCACTTGTGAACTAGTTGCAACAGCCATCACAAAGGCCGCCCAACAACTTGGAATTCACCCAGGAGTCTTTTCCATGGTCCACGGAAACACTCCAGAAGTTGGGATGGCCCTAGTCTCGCATCCACTCTGCAGAGCTGTAGGATTCACCGGCTCTCTGAAGGCGGGCCGCGCGCTCTTCGACGCCGCTCATCAACGTCCTGAACCCATTCCTGTGTTCGCCGAAATGAGCAGTCTCAATCCGATCTTCCTGCTCCCTGATGCCCTAAGAACAAAGGCCGCGCAAATCGCAGAAGGTCTGAAAAACTCGATCACAATTGGCGTGGGTCAGTTCTGCACGAAACCAGGCATCGTCTTTGCTCAAGATGGTCCCGACTTACAAACGTTCCTCACCCACTTGAGCCATTCCATCGGGTCAACCGTTCCCGGCACCATGCTCCATTCAGGGATTCGCGATGCATTCGAAGCGGCCTCCAAGCAACTCAGCAAAATTCCTAGAGTCCAACTTCTGGCAAGAGCGCCACACAGTCCCGATACCTCTAAGACGCAAGCGATCCCCCTCGTCCTCGTCACAGACAGCCAAACTTTTGAAAGAGAGTCCGCATTGCATGAAGAGGTCTTTGGCCCAATCACGCTCATCGTAAAATCAGCCTCCCACGAAGAACTCCTCCAATTGGCCAACGGCCTCTCTGGTCAACTCACCGCTACCGTCCATGCCAACGAACCCGACATGGAGCATGCCCGAGACCTCTTTAGTGTCTTGGAACAAAAAGCGGGGCGTCTCCTTCTCAACGGCTTCCCAACCGGCGTGGAAGTTTCTCACGCCATGCATCACGGCGGACCTTATCCCTCTACGACTCACTCGCGGTTCACCAGCGTTGGCGCAGCCGCTATTCAGCGCTGGGTCAGGCCAGTCTGCTTCCAAAATTTCACCCCAGACTTCCTTCCCGCAGAACTCCGAGACGCAAATCCAACCGGACTCATGCGCATTTTTGACGGTCAACTCACTCGCAACGCGATCTGAGAGGCCGTCTAAGCCCGGAGATCCAAAGCAGTTCCCACCACCTCATCCCCGACTTTAAGTGCGAGAAGGTTCGCCTTCAGCGCATACACAGACCCCATCATTTCAGTCACATCAGTGACGATATCCTCGGAGCCGATGCTTTCACGACTCATAGAAGCAGATACGCCATCCGCAAAAGCGGTTTGAGAAACCCCTAGACGACGATAGTTCGGGGTCATGACATTCGCCAAATTCTGGGCCGCAACAAACTGATGCAAAGAGGCCGCTGCGGCTCCTGAGGCACTAATGGTATATCCGCCGGACAGGCTCATGGCCAAAGAGGAAGTTCTGCGTTTTGTGGGTGATCACCGAATCGCCTAATCGGATCTAAGGCCGCACTAACTCCGCACAAGTGGCGTGAAACCATTGCACAGATTTTGCGATCTCAGGCACGGAGTTGTCCCAGTTGTGCTCGTATTCAACGCAAATGGCGCCCTTAAATTTTTGACGCTTCAGTTCTGCCAGCATCCCCTTCGCATTGCTAATGCCGGTGCCCCACGGAAGGTCATGCCCAGAAAGCTCCGATTTATCCAGATCCTTGAAGTGCAACGCAATCACACGCCCCTCCAATCTTTTCAGGCACTCGACAGGATCTAGTCCCGAACGCACCCAGTGCCCAACATCGGCACACGCCCCCAACAAAGGACTCCGTCCCTTCACTGCCGCAAGAACTGTATCCGGATTCCAATAAAAACTCTTAGGCCCTGGATGGTTATGGATAGCCACCTTGATATTGAACTCCTTGGCCAACTTCTCCACGACATCCATCACAGGCCCAAGCTCCTCCATCTTGTTGTGCGTTTCAGGTTCCGCAACCAGCACTGAAATTCCAAGACGCTTGGCTCCCTCGAAAATTTTCCGACTCTCCGCTTCATCCAAAACAGGCTTCACCACCCCCATATTTACGAAAGTCGGGTCGATTCCTTTCACCTTCATCCGTGATTGAATAGCCGCAAGATCTTCATCTGAAATCTTAACGGTGGATCCCTTCGTGATCTTTGAGTCAGCGCCCAGAAGATTGACGCTCCCCGAGATACTCATGTTCTTCACCCCAACCTCTGCCGCTTTGTCGATTGCTTCAAAGATCGAGAACTTTTGAAAGGTGTAAGAATGCACGGCCAGCGTGAATCCAAGTTCTTCAGCGGGAGTAACAGCCCGAACCGAAACGGGAAGAACCAACGAAACAAATGCAGCAAGCCAAAGGAGGTTTTTCATAGGGGAAACGAATCTCATTCGCCCGATACCCTGCGCTTCCTCCAACCGCATCGCAACTCCGTAAATATTCACTTTCTCGAATCCACCCCTTCGGCGATGAGCCTAAATATTCCCTCACGGAAGCGGAATAACATCCACTTCAACACGCACCTCGTGATTGCCTCCTCCCGATAGAACCCCGTTCAACGGACTCACGTCGCTATAGTCTCTTCCAACAGCAACCCTCACATGCCCGTCAGCCGGAATCATGTTATTAGTCGGATCAAAATCCACCCAACCGTTCAGTGGACAAAAAACCGATAGCCACGCATGGGATGCATCCGCCCCCTGTAAACGCCTCTGCCCCTCCGGCGGAATCGTCCGAATATAGCCACTCACGTAACGCGCAGGGATTCCAAGCGACCGAAGACAGGCGATGCCGATGTGCGCAAAATCCTGACAAACCCCGCGCTTTTTTTCCCAAACAACCTCCAAAGGCGTCGCAACTTCAGTCGCCAAAGAATCAAAAACAAACGTCTCAAACATCCGTCCCATCAGATGCTCAACCCCCACTAGCAGCGGCTTCCCGTCTCCAAAACTATGCGATGCCCACCGTGCCATCTTGGCGTCGGCCCGCACGAGAGGCGAATCCATGCAAAACTCGTATACGCCGGAATCCTTTGGCGAGATCGGATCTCGAAACTGCCTAGCAACCTCGGTCCATTTCGGAGACAGGGCACTGACGGGAGGACTCACGGCTTGCACGCACACACGACTACAGGCGCTCACTTCAAGGCGCGTATGCCGTTCCCGAATACTGAAAACCGCCAGCGAATTGCCAAAGTAATCCCGCCTCTCGT
>CANFNA010000117.1 GCA_947448395.1 Chthoniobacteraceae bacterium | reverse complement strand
ATAGGCATGCCTGCCATCGATGCTAAACGACACCCACCCCGGTTCCTCCCGAAGCAACACACTCGCCACCTGACGCGCCAATACCCCTTCTAATTCAAAAATGTGCAACCTCCGGTTAAAGCCATCGCAAAGCCAGACTTCACGTTCATCTGGCGTCAACCCAATCCCGTGACTCGGACAACCGTGCCGCGCCACTTTCCCGTTCTCAAAACCCGCCACCTCGTAACGCGCCACCACTTTCCCAGATTTCAAATTGGCCACCTCAAATCCCAGCAAATGGTTCACACACATGAACCCAAACGTCTGAGCCCCATTCACTGTAAATGGCCGAATCGGAGCTGAAAATGGCCCCACCTGCCTGAGGATTTTGTGCGTGGCAGTATCCGCCACCGCAAGACTCCGAGAACGTAACCCCGCCAGATACGCCTCCCTCCCGTTCAGCCCGTAGTTCGTATTGTGCGCCCCAGCCACCGGCTCCACCCTCGCTCGCACCGCACCATCCTGAGCGTCCACCACGTGCCAGTGGTCCTTCTCAAAACTGGGCAGATAAATCGTCATGCCATCCGGCGAAATCGCCATCCGATCACACCCCCCATCGTATTCCCGCTCCCACTCCAATCGGTCCGTCCCGAGATTAAACGCCATCAGCGACCCGATCGTACTCACATACAACCGCTGCAACGCCACGCTCACACAGATTCCCTTCACGTTGCTGGGGCTCCCGTTCTTTTCCAGCCCGCCAGAGGAAATGCGACGCACCCATCGGTACCCTTTTTCAATATCAAACACCAAAACGCCGTGCCCCCCGTATTCGAGATAATTCCGGATGCCAGGCAGCGCCACATAGAGAAAACGCTGCGCCTCTTTCTCTTCTGCAAACGTCTTCCGCGCCGGCCATGCTCCCAACAAGCCCGATGCACCAGTCACCACCTCAAGAAAAGCCCTCCGGTTCATTCCAAATCTTTATCTCGTTTTCAAATGGCGCCCAAAAAACTCCAACAGCGCCGCCTGCGCTTTCTCCGCATCCGCTCCTTTAAAGCCATGCCCGGCCCCCTCCAACTTCAACAACTCAACCTCCACCTGACAGGCCTTCAGACGATCCACCATCCACTCCGCCTGCTCAAAGGCCACATACTTATCGTCCGTCCCATGAACACACAGCGTCGGCGCCGCTTTCGGGGACACCCAATTCAACGGACTTCCCCAGACGTGTTCACGCCGTTTCTGCTCCAAATTCCCCCCAAAAAACAACGGCAACACCTCCGCCGCATCCACGCTTTTCCCATACGACTGCGTTAAATCGCTCGGCCCATAGTAATTCACCACACACTTCACCGCACTCGACTGATCCAGATTCCCATCCCCCTCAAACTCGCGGATCCCTTCGGTCACCCCAAGAAATTGCGCAAGATGTCCACCAGCCGAACCTCCCGTCACTCCAATACGCGCTGGATCAATTTGGTACTTCCCAGCATTCGCCCGAAGCCAGCGCACCGCTGCTTTACAGTCCTGCACCGCCGCTGGAAATGGAAAGGCCGGCGCCAACCGATACGTGATCGTCACCGCCACGTACCCTTGCTGCGCCAGCGCCACACACAGACCGTCGTACGACTCCCGTTTCCCAGCTCGGAAACCGCCCCCGTGAATGCACAAGACCGCAGGAAACGGTCCCTTTCCCGAGGGAAGCGCCATATTCAACTCAAGGTGCTGCTCAGCCGGATTCGAAAATTCCACGCCCCGCTCAAATTTTATTCCCTCTGGAATGACCAATTCCGCCGCCTCCATTCGGAGAGGAAGGAGGGGGCCGCTCAATGAGACAACCGCTACAAGCGCGCTCTTCCAGCAGCGGTACAAGAATAGGGAGGCACCGAGAGAAAATGCACGGTTCACAGAAACTGCCGGGGAATTCGCGGCGGACGGAGGAGGGGTAGTCATAATGAGTCGAAAAAACTAAGAGCGGGGAAAGTCCGCCTTCAGAAAGAGTATGCCTCAAACAAGTCTTCTCTTTGAGGCTATTCTCAGTCTTTCCCCAAAGCACCGCACACTCTCTCACTCGCTAAGACTCGGCAATCTGCGCGCTGGAGGACAGGTCCGCCGTAGGCAAACTAAACCAAACTCGAGCCCCAGACCCAGACGGACTCGATGCACCAACCTTTCCGCCATGATGCGCCACGATGTGTTTTACGATGGAAAGCCCCAGACCCGAACTGTGCGCAGACCCATCCTTCCGAGTGCGCGATTTTGTTCCCCTGTAAAAACGCTCAAAAATGTGCGGCAAATCCATCAGCGGAATTCCGACCCCGTTGTCCTCCACACAAACGACCACGTGCTGACCGGCGCTCTGTTCATCACTGCGCAACGAAACCGTCACTCGCCCACCGGAAAGCGGCACGTGCTTGCGCGCGTTCTCCAAAAGATTGTGCAACACCTGCTCGATGCGCAGCGGATCCATCCGAACACTCGGAAGCTCCGCTTCGCACTCCACTTCAACCACCAAGTCCTGCCCTTGGCAACGCACTCGCCAATCACGAACGACTTCCCTCACAAACGCATCCAAAGGAAGCGACTTCCACTCAAAATCCTCCCGCCGCGCCTCGAGCCTGGCCAGCACCAGCAAATCCTCAACCAACGCATTGAGCCTCTGCGAATGTTTCGAGAGAATCTTCAGAATCTCCTCGCGGTCCGAAGTCGGCAGATCCGGCATTTCCAACAAGTTCTCAACGTACCCTTGGAAGATCGCCAGAGGCGTGCGGAGTTCATGGGAAACATTCGCCACAAATTCACGCCGAACATTCTCCAGTTCCTGCAAACGCGACATGTCCCGAAACACCGCGATCACCCCGGGCCGCCCCTTCAAATCGCTCATCGAAACCGCATGCACCATCACGTGCCTCACCTTTTTCCCGGGCACCATCTCAACCTGTCTCTGCTCCGCCGCGCCCACCTTCATCGCCTCCTGCAGCAGTCTGTAAATCTCAGGCTCTCCAATCACCTCCAAAACCGAGCGCCCAATACACCCGCCCGATTCCACCCCAAAAATCCTCTCAAACGCAGGATTCGCCAACCGGATCTTCTGCAGGTCATCAGCCACCAACACCCCATCATCCATGCTCGAAAGCACGGTTCGCAGGCTGAACTCCTCGTACTCAAGCCGCTGCCGCATCGAAGCCTGAAGACCCGCCAGTCGCTCCATCCGAAACTCCACACTCTCCAAATCCGCATTGCCGGAAAAAAACCCTTTCGGCGCCTCAGAAAAGTTCCCTTCCCCAAGCCGATCTAACGCATCCTCCACCCGCTTCCATCGACGCTTGTGCACGACATAATGCCAGCGCCATCCGGCCAGAACCGGGAGCACACTCAAAAAACAGAGCGTTATTCCCATCATATCGCCATGGTGTCTTTCAAAGACGCCTTATTCCGAAGGCGCCACCATCCGATACCCGAATCCGCGCACCGTCTCAATCAGATCCGCTGCCACTCCCAGCTTTTCTCGTAAACGCCGGATATGCGTATCCACCGTCCGAGTATCAATCACGCTCTCGTATCCCCAGACATCGTTCAGCAAGACCTCCCGACTCTGCAAACGACCGCAACGCTCCATCAAAACGGTGAGCAGCTTAAACTCCGTCGCCGTAAAATCCAAAGACTCCCCAGCAATCCTCACTTCATGACGGATCCGGTCTACTTGAATCACCCCCACAGAAAGTTGATCGGCCACCACCGTCGCAGGCTCCGTACGGCGCAATACCGACTGCACCCGCAACACAATCTCCCTCGGACTAAAAGGCTTCGTCACATAATCGTCTGCCCCCAACTCCAATCCCACGATTCGATCCACTTCGTCCGCCTTCGCCGTCAACATCAGGACCGGAATCCGAGAGGTAGCCGGTTGAAGCTTCAACTGCTTAGCCACCTCCAAACCACTGAGCCCTGGCATCATTAAATCCAACACCACCATCGAGGGATTCTCGGTTCGCGCCAAATTCAACGCCTTTTCTCCATCCTCCGCTTTCAAAACATCAAAGCCCGCCCTCTGAAGATTTAACGCAAGCAGGGATAAAACATCGGGCTCATCATCAGCGATGAGGATCCTTTTGCGGTTCGATTTAGAGGAAAGACTCATGGGATGGTGGGTGAGACTTGCCCATGTTCGGTGCTTGCTCGATTCCCTCAAGGCCCAAGCTGTAACAATCTCGTAACAAGCTCGACTCCCCACCCTCGAAATTCGGATTGTCCCCACCCCACTTCCACCACCACTCTGGGGCCCTCCCTCCCCCCTTTTTCATGCCGTCCATCCCCCCTAACGATGCCGACGCCGATGCCCTCAGGGATCTGGAGTGGATGCGCCAAGTTCAAAACGGAGATTTGGAAGCATTTAGACTGCTCGTGGAAACCCACCAAAACCGAGTCGCCGGGATGATTGCACGGATGGTCGGCTCCCAGTTCGACCACTCCGAGTTGGCTCACGAGGTGTTTGTCAAAGTCTGGAAATCAGCCGATCGCTACCAACCATCCGCCCGCTTCACCACTTGGCTGATGACTGTCACTCGCAATTTGGTCCTCAACGAATTCCGATTCCGAAACCGTCACGCAACCCTCTCCATCCACGACACCGCAGAAGGCGAAACCGTCACCAACTTCGATCCCGCAGACCGCTCAGCGCCATCCCCCTCCACCGCTCTCGAGGAGGCAGAACTTCAAAACGCCATCGAACGCGCCATCGCCAGCCTGCCCGAAGCCCAACGAACCGCCATCCACCTCCGGCGGTTTGAAGGCCTCAGCTATGAGGAAATCGCTGCCATTTTGGAAACCAGTGTTTCATCGGTCAAAAGCCTCCTCTTTCGAGCCCGAACCGATCTTCGCGAGTCTCTCAGAGAATACCTCGAATAAGAAAAACCGCGCCAACACTGCTTGTTCAGACGAAGCGAATTTCAACGCTTTCAACCACGTTTTCCCCTAGCCCCAAGCCACCAAGGGGCTATCGTCGCTCCTCTTTTCCTTACGAACTGTACCCTGTACCCATCCGACCATGACCGCTTCTGTACGCTGGATTGAATCTTCCTCCTGGGAATTAGACTTCTACGGCCTCCCCCATCGCTTCCCCTGGCCCGCCGATGCCGCCCCAGAATCCGAGCAGCGCCAACCTCTCGATCTCGAAACCCTGCTGGAAGCCATTGACCGCCTCGGCGCCGACGCCGGTGAACCTTGGCTCGGGTTCCGCGCCGCTACCGGCCTCTTCCAAGAACTCTCCGAGTCCCTCGAGGAAGGCGAAATCGTCCGCAGCCAGAAGCTCCTCGAGGAAATTGACCGCATCCATCCCGGATCCCCTTTCGTCCTCTTCCAACAGGGCAACTTAGCCCGCATCGGAGGACGCGAGGAAGAGGCCACAGCCCTCTATGAACGCGTCCTCGCAAAGGCCCCAACCATCGGCCCAGCTTGGAGCAGCCTCGGCGCCATCTTCGCCCAAGCCGGCAACCGCGAGAAAGCCATCGAATGCTTCCGAAAAGCCCTCGAAATCAACGGCAACGACCAGCAAGCACTAGCCGGCATGGTCGCCCTTCGCGAATTGGTTCGCCTCATGCGCCAGCAGGAAGATGGCAAAACCAACCCAGATGCCGTCGGCTACGTCGACATCCCAACCTTCCGCCAGATGATCTCCAGCCAGATCGAGTCCCTCGCGGAAGAACCCGACCATCTCATCGCCCTCGCCGAACAACTCATGCGCGACGGAATCGTTCCCGAAGTCGCTCTCGCCGCACTGGAAAAGGCGCACTCCGTCCGACCCGACCACGCCCGCACACAGCTCGTACTCGGCTCCACCTACCGCGCTCTCGAACGTTTCTCCGAAGCGCGCACTTGCATGGAACGGTTCACCGAACTCGACCCCACCGAGGCCGTCGCGTTCATGCATCTCGCTCAGGCATGCAATGCCCTCGACGACTCTGAGGCCGAACAGAAAGCCCTCGAAAAAGTTCTCGAACTCGACCCCAACTTTCACGCCGCCATCGGAATCTTTTTCAAACTCTCCAACGGCGAACATGACCCGGTAAAGGAAGAGGAAATCGCCACGTGGGCCGCTTCGAAAAACTCGTGGATGGGCTTCCTCATCGCAAGCACCATCGCACGCGTCCGCAGCGACTCCCCAGCCGCCCTCCGACACGCAGACCGCGCCTTCGAACTCGCACCAGAGCGCGAGGAAGTTTTGCTTCACCTCTCAGCCGTTCTCGGCGAAGCCCGCGAACTCAATCGTCTGGCCACCCAGATCCGGCCCGCGGTCGAAAGCCGCAAGCACAGCGCCAGACTAGACTGGAATTACGCGCAGACCCTTTACGAACTAGGCTTGCGCGACGAGGCCTGTGGCGTCCTCAAGCGAGCGCTCTCCACCGAAAATGTTCCCGACGACTTCAAAGCCATGGCGTCGGGAACCCTTGAAGCGTGGAGCGGTTTGCTGACAGGAAGCGGCGTACCGATCGAAATCCATCAAGGCGGTCATATCACACGCCCCATCCTCATCACCCTCCCCGACGGCGACGGAGGCATCGCAATCGGCGCCGGACGCCGCCTCCCTGCACAAGGGACTTTCCCATGGAAAACCAAAGGAACGCCCACGGTTGAAGTCTCCCTTCAACAAGGCGAATCCGACGGCCCAACCGCTCCGAAGCCGTTGGGAACTTTCCGAGCCGCTGACGTTGATTTTTCGGAAGGCGCGAAGCCCATCGAATGCCATGTTGCCGTGACCCCCGAAGGACAGCTCCATTTCCGCGCCGCCCAAAACGGCCGCCGCCTCCCCGTCGCCTGGAAGCCCCCGCAGTAGTGGGTGCGATTGCCAGCTGCCACTCAGAAATCATCCGCCCCCACGAATGAGCCTCCCACACTCTCAATTCCTCGTTGTCGGCGGCGGTCTTATTGGATTGGCGACGGCTCACAAAATCCAAACCCGTTTTCCCGACGCAAAAGTCACCGTTCTCGAAAAAGAGTCCGAAGTCGGACTCCATCAGAGCGGTCACAATAGCGGCGTTCTCCACTGCGGCCTGTATTACAAACCAGGCTCACTCAAAGCGCGCATGGCCGTCGAAGGCATCCGCGAGATGACCGCATTTTGCCAAACCCACGGACTTCCCCATGAAATCTGCGGGAAGGTGGTGGTTGCCACCGATGAGCAGGAAATCCCGCGCCTCCGCGATCTTCACAGCCGAGGCACCGCCAACGGGTTGGAAGGACTTCAGTGGCTTTCCGGCGAACAACTCCGCGAAATTGAACCAAACGCCTCCGGCATCGCCGCACTCCGCGTTCCACAGGAAGGAATCGTCGATTACCCCGCCGTCAGCCTGAAGCTCAAAAGCCTCATCACCCAGAATGGCGGCTCCGTCCTGACCCGCTGTAAAGTCGAGGTGATCGAGCGGCTCAACCGGCGTTGGCTGCTCCAAACCACGGCAGGCGAAATGGAAGCGAATTACCTCGTGAACTGCGCGGGCCTACACTCCGACCGCGTCTGCCATCTGGCCGGACAAACGCCGCCAGTCAAAATCATCCCTTTCCGAGGCGAGTACTTTAAACTTCGTCCCGAGAAAGAGCATCTCGTGCGGCATTTAATCTATCCGGTTCCAGATCCCGCCTTCCCCTTTCTGGGCGTCCACTTCACGCGGATGATTCAAGGCGGCATCGAATGCGGCCCCAACGCAGTGCTCGCATTTTCGAGGGAAGGCTACTCGCTTCGAAAGGTCGACGTTGGAGATCTGGCAGAAACCTTGACCTACCCCGGCCTGTGGAAATTTCTCGCTCGGTATCCCAAAGTCACCATCGGAGAATTCCTTCAGTCCTTAAATAAACGACTATTCTGTCGAGCGCTTCAGCGTTTGATTCCCGCGGTGTCGCTCGAGGATCTTGTCCCTGGAGGCGCAGGAGTCCGAGCGCAAGCGATGGCGGACGATGGCAGTCTGGTGCAGGACTTCTCGATTCAGCAAACGACGGGCGCTCTCCATGTGTTGAACGCCCCCAGCCCTGGCGCCACCGCCAGCCTAACCATCGGCGGTTACATCACCGATCTGGTGGGTGCAGTAGTCTGAAAGCGCTAATTTCGTGGAAATGTCCTCCTCCCAAAAACGGGCACCACTGCCTAAATAAAACCTAAGCCCAAGCCCCTTCCGGCACACATTTTTAAGTCCACTCCGGACAAGAGCTCAACAGCACACTCTTGAAATCCCTATCCACCTCGTCTACCAGTACTCCTCCTCGCGCCCCCTTGAATTTCTCAGATCCTGTCTCATACAGCACCGAAAAGCCTTTCTTACTTTAATGAACCCTCAAACTTACTCCGAGATAAACGCCTGCAGGATCTCTAAAAGTTCGCACCTCTTAAGTGTTCTGAATCTCGGCACTCAAGCCCTAACAGGGGTTTTTCCTAGTTCGCCGAATGAAAAAGTGCTTTCTGGGCCGCTGGATCTGGTCCTTTGCCCAGATAGCGGATTAGTACAACTAAAACATTCATTTTCGCCGTCGGAAATGTACGGAGACAATTATGGATACCGCTCAGGATTAAATCAGTCAATGGTACTCCATTTGACGCACAAGATCCGCTACCTAGAACAGTTGACAACCTTACATGATGGGGACTTGGTTGTAGACATTGGAAGCAATGATGGAACCACTCTTGCCGCATACTCGAATCCAAAACTCCGACGCGTTGGAATTGACCCTTCGGCGGCAAAATTTAAACACTATTATCCAAGCGAAATCGAGCTCATCGTCGACTTTTTTTCCGCAAACTCCATCTTTTCTCGCGGGTCGCAAAGAGCGAAAATCGTCACTTCTATTTCAATGTTTTATGATTTAGAAAATCCGATAAAGTTCGCACAGGAAGTAGCGTCCATCTTAACAGAGGACGGGATTTGGCACTTAGAACAAAGCTACCTTCCCTCCATGCTAAGAACTAATTCTTATGACACAATTTGCCATGAACACCTCGAATACTACAGTCTTCATGCCATCCAATACATTCTCGAGGCTGCCGAATTAAAGATTCTTGACGTTAGCACAAATAACATTAACGGAGGCAGTTTCGCAATTACAGCATGTAAGGCCGCAAACCCAACTAAACCACCTAACGAAGCGGTCATCAGGTGGATGCTGGAGCAAGAGCGGCGAATGCAACTATCCACTCCCGAACCATACCGCGCCTTCGAATCTAGGGTCTTCCGGCATCGGGATAACTTAAAAGAATTGATAAATTCCCTAAATAATAGCGGAAAACGTGTTCTGGGCTACGGTGCATCGACAAAAGGCAATGTATTATTACAATTCTGTGGATTCACAACTGCCGACATACCAGCCATCGCAGAAGTGAACACCGAAAAATTCGGGCGGTACACCCCAGGAACGTCCATCCCAATCATTTCTGAGAAAGAAGCACACTCCATGAAGCCGGACTTCTACTTAGTTCTACCGTGGCATTTTAGAAATAACATTTTAGCGCGGGAGGAAAGTTATTTAAAAAACGGCGGAAAATTCATTTTTCCTTTCCCCGAAATAGAAATTATTTAATCCAAAAGAAAAACACCGAAAGTCACTAATGCCTCAGCTTTCAGAAATATCTCTCTTCATCACGGGTATCGACGGATTTGCGGGCAGACATCTCAGAGATT